>CAZYDK010000028.1:0-6498 GCA_964646025.1 uncultured Campylobacteraceae bacterium
AAAGCACAAATTAAAAATATCCCACTATCAAAAATCCCATACAAATACCCACCACTAAAACTTCCAAAAAATGACCCTACCCCATAAAAACTTTGATTTATCCCAAAAATCCTTGAGCCTATATCGCTTGGAGTTCGTTTTTTGATAAGCGAATAAACACTAGGCATTATAGAGCAAAAACTAATGCCTGTTAAAAACCTAATCACACAAAAAAACCAATAATTAAAAACGCTCACATAATGCAACGCTAAACACAAACTCATACAAAAAGTAGAGATTAAAATAAGATTTATCTCCCCTATTTTGTTTGCGTATTTGCTTAGTCTTGGTGCAAAAATCACACTAGCAAGTCCAGCCAAAGAAAAGCAAAATCCCGTTCCAAGCTCTTTATACTCTGAAATTCTTTCTATAAAAAATCCAATCACAGGTCCTAAAAAAGTTTGTGATGCTTGGGTTAGAAAAGTAGCACACCCCATCATAAACACAAACCCATAAAAACCTTTATCTATCTTTGGTTTTACTTTATTGTCTACTTTTTTAAAATCTTCTTTTACCCAAAACAAACACATAAAAAAACAAACATACAAAAGCAAACTAGATATCAAAAACTGAACCCTAAAATCAAAAAAATGCATAAACAAGCCACCTATTAGTGGTCCGATTAAGGTTCCGCCTATTTGAAAGGAGCTAAGCTTTGCTAAAGAAGTAGTAACTATATCTTTTGGAGCATTTAAAGCAACAATTGCTATACAAGAAGGCATAAATCCAGAAAAAAGCCCCATAAAAAGCCTAAGAGCTATAAAACCTTCACCGCTACTTAAAAAAACACTTATAAACAAACAAGTAGCCATACCAAAACTAGCACGAAGTAGCATTTTTTTCTGACCGACTTTATCTGCTAGCATACCCCAAAAAGGAGCACACATAGCCATAACTATCGTGCTTCCGCCATACGCCAAACCACTATAAAGCGATATATTTTCCTCTGCTACATTGTATTTTGACATAATAAACGGCAAAAGTGGCAAAATCTGACTAAGAGCAACAGAGCTTGTAAAGTTGCTAAGACATACTGCTAAAAGTAATTTTGAAAAAGAGTTTTCCATATAAATATCTTTAGATTTTGATTTTATAAATATACCTAAAAAACCTCAACCTAGCTTTATAAAACCATACATTTATAGCTAAAACAAATATTTATCTAAATTTCGTTTGTTTAGCCTACCACTTCAAACAAACGAAATTTATATGTTACTTTTTGTATCTTTTTTAAACTATCCATATATATAGCTTTAATAAAATATATATTTTATGAGTTTTTGTGTTACCTTATAAGCACTTATCAATAAAACTATAAGGAGACTATCGTGAATTATACAGAATTTGTTGATGATGAAGCTCACAATGATGACACCCATCGAATTCGGTCTTGGATTATCATAGCTGTTGCTACTGTGCTTAGTATTGGTTTATATATGGTGTTACCATATGAAACGAATGCAAATAAAGGCTTGGCACTTTTGCTTTTTGTTGCCATTATGTGGTTTAGCGAGGCTATCCATATATCTATGACTGCTATTTTAATACCAGTTATAGCAATAGTGATTAGCATAGGAAAAGTTGGAGCCGACGGACAAACAGCTATCTTTACCATAAAAACAGCTTTGGTAAATTTTGCTGACCCTACGATATATTTGTTTTTTGGTGGTTTTGCTTTAGCTACTGCTTTACACATTCAAAAAATAGATAAAAAAATCGCTATGAAAATACTATCTATATCAAAATCTCACTTAGGAGTGGCAATACTTGCTATATGTTTGGCAACAGCAGCACTTTCTATGTGGATATCAAACACTGCAACAGCTGCTATGATGTTACCGCTTGTTATGGGTATACTTAGCGAAATAGACCCAAAAAAAGATAGAGGGACTTTTGTTTTTGCACTTTTAGGTGTGGCTTACTCTGCTAGTATAGGCGGACTTGGAACTATCGTTGGCTCTCCACCAAACGCAATCGCTTCAAAAGCACTTGATTATGATTTTGCGTCTTGGATGAAAGTTGGTTTTCCACTTATGCTTATGATAATGCCTGTTATGCTTATAGTGCTTTATTTTGTATGTCGCCCAAAGCTAAATGTAAAAGTATCAATAGACATAGAGCAAATCCCATGGAATGCTCCTAGAATAGCTACTATGGTTGTTTTTATCATCACAGCTCTTGCTTGGATTTTCTCAAAACAGCTTACAAAACTTACAGGCATAGCTTTTTCTGACGCACTAATAGCTCTAAGTGCTACAGCTGTGATAGTTATACTAAAACTTGCTAGTTGGGACCAGATAGCAAAGGGGACTGATTGGGGAGTTTTGATACTTTTTGGAGGCGGTCTTGCACTTAGTGCGATACTAAAAGACTCTGGTGCGTCGCTTGTGCTAGGTAAAGAAGTTGCTAGAATTTTTGGTGGGTTTTCTCACATTGTGATAATTTTTGTTGTATGTATTTTCATCATCATCTTGACTGAATTTACATCAAACACAGCTTCTGCGGCACTTTTGGTTCCTGTTTTTGCAACCATAGCAAATGAAATTGGTATGCCAAAAGAAATACTTGTTATAGTTATTGGCGTTGGTGCTAGTTGTGCGTTTATGCTACCTGTTGCTACACCACCAAATGCTATAGTATTTGGCACAGGACACATCAAACAAAAAGAAATGATAAAAGCGGGTGGATATTTAAATATAGTTTGTATTTTTATCATATCGCTTTTTGCGTATTTTTACTTCTAATTTTTGGTGGCTTTAAAAAGCCGCCAAACAAACGAAATTTAGCTTTAAATTTCGTTTGTTTTAACCATAACTACAAACAAACGCAACTTATGCCATAAAAAGTTTTTTGTTATATGATTTTTAAAATAATATAAATGGTTTTAAAAAGGATTTTGGTTGAAGGTGTTTTTGTTTTTGGTAATTTTAGGAATGATTATAGTGGGGGATTGCTACATAGATGAATTAGAAATCAAATGCAACGAAAACAACTACAAAGCTTGTATAAATTTAGGGGTAAAATTAGACAATGATAAAAACCACAAAAAAGCAAACGAACTTTGGAAAAAAGCTTGTGATGCTGGGGTTGTTATTGGCTGCTATAATCTAGGAATTTCTTATGAAAATCAAAAAGGTGTGGCACAAGACTTCGCAAAAGCAGCCAAGCTTTGGAAAAAAGCTTGTGATGGTAATGATGCTGATAGTTGTCATAATCTAGGGCATTTATATGCTTATGGCAAAGGAGTAGAGCAAAGCTATGAAAAAGCAAATGAAGTTTGGTTAAAAGCTTGTGATAGCGGGAGTTTTAATAGTTGCTATAACATAGGACTTTCATATGACAAAGCTTTGGGCGTAAAACAAGACATGGTAAAAGCAAGTGAGTTTTACACAAAAGCTTGTAGTGGCAACATTGCTCAAGCTTGCACCAATCTAGGGCTTTTATATGCCCTTGGAAGCGGAGTAGAGCAAAGCTATGAAAAAGCAAATGAAGTTTGGCTAAAAGCTTGTGATAATGGTATGGCTGCAAGTTGTTCTAATCTAGCTATTGCTTATACTAATGCAAAAGGCGTGAAAAAAGACTATAAAAAAGCAATGTATTTTCATAAAAAAGCTTGTGATGATAACCACGCTAACAGCTGCTATAATCTAGGGGTTTTCTATAAATACGGACCAAACAATATAAAAGATAAAATCCTTGCTAAACAATACTTTAAAAAAGCTTGTGATTTAAAAAGTCAAGAAGCCTGTAATGAATACAAAGCATTAAAAAGCTATGATAATCTTTAACGCTCCAAATGCTTAAACCAATACACCCCAAACAAACGAAATTTAGATAAAGCTTTAAATTTCGTTTGTTTGAGACTTTAAGCTATATATCTAAACTATCTTAGATTTTACTAATCTATCACAAACGCAAGACCTAACATTAAGCTATGATTGTTGCTTTTAAAATCTTTAACTTTAAAAATCCTATACTCATACCCAAAAGTAATCATCGGCCAATACTTAGGACCTAATGTAAATAAAACTCTATTTTTATTATCCAAATCAAAAGTGCTTGATGTGCTTACGATACTTTTTATTGTAGTTGTAAGATGATACACAGAAATATCTAGTCCTAAACCAGCGTTATATTTTACGCCTTCATCGTGCAAACCTATGTCAAACTTTGAATAACCAAAACCAAGCATATAACCAAAACTCGCCCCTAAATTATCATCTCCAAGCTCAAAAAATACTGGCTGTAAAATCAAATCAATATCTAATTTTTTGTATTTTTTATCATCGTTGTGAAAAATTTTATTATTCTTTTTATTAAATTTATCAACCTGTATGCAAAAACTTTTATTGTTTGATTCACTCAAAGAAGCTATAAAATCATAATTTGTAGCACCCATACCATAAAAATCAAAAGCAAAAGTAGTATTTACTAGCAAGATAAATATTAGAAAAAATCTTTTTATCACAACCATTTTTTAAAACCAAAAACCAAAAAAAGCAAACGCATAATCTTTATCTCTTTGCCAATCTTTGCTATACCCCACCCCTGTCATAAAAGCAATCTTTGTATAAGCTGTTAATTTACAACTTAAAACGCCTTTATCATCTTTTTTAAATGGCGAGACATATTCTATCTCGCCTATAATGTTGTTTTTCACACCATCATAGATGATATAATCTAAAGCTCCGACACCTACAAATCTAGTTTTTGATTTATTAAGCGTATATGATTTATGACGCAAAGCTCCAGGACCAATACCAAAAAATAGCTTATCATCAATGATTGAATCCCCAAATCTCCAAAAAAATGTATCTTTAAAACCATCATCATATTTAATGCTAGAAACGCTTAGTTTTGTTAATTTTGTGCTTCCGTAAGCATATACACTAAAGCCGTAAATATCATCTTTGCTTGTTGTTTTGCCTACATAAGCACTTGTTAACATACCATCATCTGTTTCTTTGCTTGTATTTTTTGGCCAATCAATATCAATACCATTTGCAAAAATAGTTGCAATGAAACATAAGTTTATAAAGATAAATCTAAACAACCTACCATTCAAAATATGTCCTAGCTTTTTTTATACTATTAAACTCAACTTGCACTATATCGCCACTTTTAAAAGACGATAAATTTGAGCTTTCTTTAGCGTTTATATAGTTTGCCTCAACGCTTATTTTATCATCTTCTACGCTTATGATTTTTCCTATGATTTTTTCATTTCCTATCATTGTGATTTTAGCGTTTTCGCCGATACTTTGACTAAATTGTCTTAAAGTTGAGATTTTTCTCTCAAGTCCAGGGCTTGATACTTCAAGATAATATTCCCCACTTACAGGCGGTTCTATATCAAAAAGCGGAGATATAAGCTTTGAAAACTTCTCACACTCTTCTACGCTAACGCCACTTATTTTTCCATTTTGTGCGTCATTTATAGCTGTTTGTGTGCGTGGTTTTATAAGCGTTATGCGGTGAATTTTTTTCTTATCTTCAACAATATTTTCAACATCATATATCTCAAGTCCTAATTCTTTAGCATAAGCTTCAATCTTGTCCATTTTCTTTCCTTTGAGAATTTATAATCTTAAAAATCTCTTCTATTTGGTTTTGTTTTTCTAAACTTGTATCAAATTTAAAATGAAACTTAGGACAACGATAAGTCCCAAGCACACTAAGGCAATGTTGTTCTAAAACCCAAGAAACTTTTTTAAGCTTTGATAAGATTATATTTTGTTCTTTTTCATCAAAATACATCTTATCAAGATATACAAAAGCGTCATATTGACCTCTTTTGCACTCCACATCATTTACACTAAGACCATTAAGCATAGGGTCACCTAAGCTCGCTAAAGCCTCTGGCAAAATCTCTTTTAAAAGACTTTGCATTCTTAGTTTTTTTATCTCGTATGGGTTCATTTTAGCTCTTTAAGATACTTTCAAGGCTTTTTGCACCGCTAAGTAGTGTTATTTCATCTCTTATTTTTCCTACAAATTGACCTGAGATATTTAGCCCATCTTTTTTTGCAAGTGGCATAGATATAGCACCAAGACCTGTTAGATTTACTGATATTGTAAAAATATCTTCAAGATACATTTGCATAGCTGTTTTTTTAGCGTCAAATCTAAACGCCTTTGTAGGTGCAACAGGCATAAAAATAAGGTCATTATCTTTTAAAATCTCATCATATTTTTGCTTGATATAATTTCTTAACTTTTGCGCTTTTAAATAATACGCATCATAATATCCACTAGATAAAACAAAAGTTCCTAAAAGTATTCTTTTTTTGACCTCATAGCCAAAACCTTCGCTACGAGTGTTTTCATAAAATTCATTTAGGTTTTTATAATTTTGTGTTCTGTATCCATATCTTATACCATCATATCTGCTTAAGTTTGCACTAGCTTCTGCACAAGCGATTAAATAGTAAGCTGCGATATCGTATTTATTATCTTGCA
>CAZYDK010000028.1:6598-15668 GCA_964646025.1 uncultured Campylobacteraceae bacterium
TGCGAGTTAGCGTTCCGATTTGGTCAAGGCTTGATGAGTAGCTTGAAAGTCCGTATCTACTAACCGTTCCATAACTTGGCTTAAACCCAACACACCCACAAAAAGCAGCAGGCTGTCTAACAGAACCGCCTGTATCGCTACCTAGGGACGCTAATGCAAGCTTAGCGCTTACAGCAGCAGCACTACCACCACTACTTCCACCTGGTACATGCTCATGATTTAATGGGTTTAATGTTGTGCCATAAAAAGATGTTGCTGTGGTGCTTCCCATAGCAAATTCATCCATATTACATCTTCCATAAGGAGCAAAGCCATTTTTTTTCATATTTTCAATAACAGTTGCATTGTATGGAGCTATATAGCCTTGTAGCATTTTGCTACCACAGCTTATATTCCAGCCTTTTACTTGAATGTTGTCTTTTATAGCGATAGGAACACCTATATAATCAACATCATCAAGGTCACGCCCCAAAAACTGCTCTACATAAGCACCGATTTTTGCTTCTTTTTTTGCTTTTTCATTTAGTTCTTTTTTAAGCTCTATAATGTCGTTTTGACTTAATTTTAACGCTTCTTTTAGACTTATCATTTTTTTCCTTTATTTACTAAAAATATACCTAAAGCCGTGATTATAGCTAAAATAAATATTGTTATTACAACAACTTCAAAAGGCAAAGCCTTATCCATTTAAAACTTCCTTACATCTAGGACACAACTCATCACTTGCTGCTGAATGTTTCCAACATCTTTGGCATTTATTTTCTTTACTTAAAGCTATGAAAAATGTAACTTCATCTATCTTAAATGAGTGCAAAAACTCATCTGGCCTAGCTTTGAAACTTTTACTAACAGAGTAAAAATCTGCTATCTCTTCATCATCAAAACCATTTATATCTGCGTATATGAATAGCTCAAGAGTGCTTTTTATAGTTTTATCTTTTTTCATAACATCAACTATTTCAAAAAACCTCTCACGGCTTTTTACATATATTTCGTCTTCTTTTTCAAAACTTATACTAAATGGCTCATTTATCAAATCAAACACATCATTAGCACCATTTTTAATCACACTTGGAGCATAATTTAAAGCTTCATTTACAGTGTAAGTTAATGCTGGTGCGATAGATGTAAGTAGCTTTTTAGCTATAAGTGCCATTGCACTAGCACTTGCTACTCTTCTTTGTGAGTTTTTATCATCACAATAAAGCCTATCTTTACAAACATCAAGATAAACACCACTAAGCTCAGAAGTCAAAAAGTGTATCAAAGCACTATAAGCTCTTGAATATTCATAATTTTTACTACATCTATCAAACTCATCAAAAACAGCTTTTGCACGAGATAGTATCCACTTATCCAAAAAGCCAAAATTAAGAGTGTTTATTTTTTCTAAATCATTTGTATTTGCAAGTAAAAACCTAATTGTATTTCTTATCTTTCTGTATTGTTCTGCGGTTTGCTTTAAGATATCATCACCAACTTTTAAATCTCCAGTATAATCACTAAGCATTACCCAAAGGCGTAAAATCTCAACACCATAGTCCTTTGCAACTTTTTCAGGCATTACGACATTACCTTTACTTTTACTCATCTTTTCACCCTTTGAATCAACGGTAAAACCATGAGTTAAAATAGATTTAAAAGGTGCAGTTTTGTTGATAATACAAGATATTAAAAGTGAGCTTTGAAACCAGCCTCTATGTTGGTCACTTCCTTCAAGATACATATCCGCTTTAAAACCACCAGCGTCATATTCTCCACTTTGAAGCACTGCTTCATGAGTGCTACCACTATCAAACCAAACATCTAAAATATCATAAACTTTTTCTAAATTTTCTGCTTTATAATCTGTGCCTTTTAAAAAGCTCTCGCTTGGCTCTTCCCACCAAATTCCAACACCATTTTCTTTAAAGCTTTTGTATAAATTATCCATTATAACATCATCAAAAATAGGCTCACCTGTGATTTTATCTCTAAAAAATGCGATAGGCACACCCCAATCTCTTTGTCTTGATATACACCAATCAGGGCGATTTTGTATCATAGCAGTAAGCCTTGCTTTTCCGCTTTGTGGGTAAAATACAACCTCATCTATGGCTTTAAGCGCTAATTGCCTTAAAGTTTTACCCTCATAAAAAGGCTTATCCATAGCTATAAACCATTGTTTTGTAGCTCTATAAATGATAGGTTTGTGAGTTCTCCAACAAAATGGATATGAGTGGATAAATTTACTTTTATGTAAAAGTGCGTCGCCTAACATATCAAGTATGATTTCATTTGCTTTAAATACATGAACGCCTATAAGTTCTTTTGCCCTTTCTTCTGGCATAAGTGCTTTTAAGCTCTCATCATAAAGCCCGCCATCATCAACAGGCATAACAACATCAATGCCGTATTTTAAACATACATAATAATCATCTTCCCCGTGCCCTGGTGCAGTATGAACTAAACCACTACCGCCATCCATTGTTACATGCTCACCTAAAATCAAAGTTGAATTATGTCCGTTTAGTGGATTTATAGCATTTAGATTTTCAAAATCACTTCCTAAAAACTCTTTTATAATAACTCCACTTGTAATACCAAGCTCTTTTAGGCTATCAAGGCGTTTTTTAGCAAAAATATACCCTTCTTCTGTTACAGCGTATTTTTCATCTTTGTTTAAACATATAGCTTTATTTGCTGGTAAAGTCCAAGGTGTGGTTGTCCAAATCACAGGTTTTGCATTATTTACGCCTAATTTTTGGCAACTTTTTTCATCTAGTGTAAATGCAACAAATATAGAATAATCTTCTTTATTTTCATACTCTACTTCAGCTTCCGCTAAAGCACTTTTAGCAGCCCAAGACCAAAAAACAGGCTTGCTTCTTTGGATTAAAAGACCTTCTTTTGCTACCTTGCAAAGTGCTTTATAAATATTTGCCTCAAAATGATATTCCATAGTTTTATAGCAATTATCAAAATCGCTTATAACACCTAAAGACCTAAATTCTTTTTTTTGGATTTCTACAAACTCATCAGCGTGGTTTTTACAAGCTTCTCTTATCTCGCTTTTTTTAGCTGTTTTTTTAGCTTCTCCCATTTTTGTCTCTACTTGCTGTTCTATCGGAAGTCCGTGACAATCCCAACCAGCAGTCCATCTAACGCTATCTCCGTTAAAATAATGAGTTTTTAAAATCACATCTTTTAAAGTCTTATTTAAAGCATGTCCGATATGCAAATGTCCGTTTGCATAAGGTGGTCCATCGTGGATATTAAAAGTATTAGCACCTTTTCTTTGTTTCATTTTGTTGTATGCGTATGAGTTTGCATTCCACTCTAAAAAGCATTTTTGCTCGTTTTCAAAAAGATTTGCACGCATTGGAAAATCTGTTTTTGGAAGCAATAAAGTATCTTTATAATCCATATCAAAACCTTATAAATAAATTTTTATAAATACTACTTAAACAAGTTTTAAAGCCTACTTATTTTTACGCTATAATGATGAAAAAATTCAAGGATTACTATGAAAACAGCTTTACTTATCTTACACAACAAATTAAAAGAAAATAAATCTTATGAAAAATATGTCTTAAGAGAAATATCAAAAAAGCATATTGACATTGACACAATCTTACATATAGATGATAATAATAACGAGCTACCATTTTTAATGGAAGAATTTATAAGTGGTTATGATAATGTAATTATACTTTCAAGCGAACAAAACCACGCTATAGCAGCAAAAATCCTATCAACACTAAGCTCAAGAGATGTTTTGTATGTAGGCGATGATGTTTTCATACAAGGATGTGAAAAAGAAGAAAATAGCTTTATGATACAAATAGAAAAATGTAACATAAATCTTATAAAGCTTACCATAGGAGAAAAACTACCTAATATTTTATGTCCTAAAAATGTATATTTTAAATTTTGCATATATGATGTAGATAATGAAAGCCTTGACATACTTTTAAGCCCTATAGCTAGCGAGCTTGACATATCTTTTGAAAGCGTGAATTTGCTAGAAAATCTAACCCTAATTAGCGTTAAAAATGATAGTGATAAGATAGATGATTTTATAAAAGCATGTGGCAATCTTTTTGGTGGCAAACTCATCAAAAATGCTGATATTATCAAACACTGTGCTTTAAAACTTATAGTAAATAATAAACAAATCACTTTTGCTGAAAGTTGTACAGGCGGACATTTAAGCAAGGATTTTTGTGCTTATGATGGTGTTAGCGATGTTTTTTTAGGAAGCTTTGTGGCGTATTCTGCTAAAACAAAAAAAGCATGGCTTAATGTTGATAATGCAAATCTAAAAGACGCTTTAATCTACTCTCAAAACTGCACTACACAAATGGCACAAGGAGCATTAAAAGCTACAAAAAGCAACTACGCTATAGCAACAAGCGGCGTTGTTGGTAAAAATGATGATATGGGTGTAAAAAGCGGTAGTGTTTTTATAAGCGTTGTAAGTGATGATGGCAGGTCTTTACATGAAAGACTTGAACTTAAAGGCGATAGAATATATATGCAAGAATGCGCTAGTTTAGCTGCTTTTATGCTGCTTATAAAACTTGATGAAGAAATGTTTTTAGGCTAAAAACTATAAATTTCGTTTGTTTGGATATGCTTAAAACCATACAAAACAAACGAAATTTTAAAATACTCAACAAAATATCTTTAAAATATATTCGCAGTTGCAAGATAAATATAAAAAATATACTCGAACTAAAATATCTTTAAAACGCTTCAAACAAACGAAATTTAAGCTCAAAATATAAATAAACCTAAAAATTAAAATAATAAAAATAAAAAACTAATCAATACAAAAACCAAGAATGATAAAAAACCAAAACCCCAAACTACAAAAATAAATCATAGTAATACCCCAACCCATTTAACAAACCTTTAAATGCCTAAATTTCGTTTGTTTGATACCTAAGGTAACTAATGAAAAACAAAACTATCCTACTTTAAAATCCCATTTTGTTTTTTATGCAAACAAACGAAATTTGATACTAAAAATATATTTACAATCATAAGCTATTTAACCATACTGCTTATGCTTTTTTCATTTGTTATGTCTATATTTTCATGTTGTTTTAAAAAATTTACCAAATCTATGCAAGATTTAGTATGTTTTTGCCTTGGACTATGCAAAGTATGAAAATTAAGCTTAGAATCCTTATAATCAAACGACACATCAAAACATTCCTTACCGTCACTTGAGGTAAAAACATACCAATAATCATTGCTATTTTTATCACCTCTTATATTTGTCATTGTGTGCAAATTTAACAACCCATGCTCATTTGTAGCAAAGCCACCGTTTTTAGTGTAGTATGAGTTTAAATCCCCTAAAAGCGTTTTTAAATTTGTAGCTTGTTTTATGATATAAGCATCATTTCTAGCACCAATTAGTTTTGGAACAGCAATAGCTGCCAAAGCTCCTAAAATCACAATTACAAAGATAATCTCTATCATAGTAAAAGCTTTTTTCATCATATCTCCTTAATAAATATCATCTATATAAATCTGCGTTCTAGCTACTCCACGATAGACATTTAAAGATATGTTTACACAAAAATTCACATAATCATTTTGCTTTGGCATTAATTTATAATTAAAATACATAGCCTGAAAAACTAACCCATCTTTTTCAAAACTAATTTTTAAATTTTTATCTTTGATTTTCATGACATTAATGATTTTTGCATTTTTGATTAAAAAATAAGGCTTTGGATTTTTTTGTCCAAACGGTTCAAAAAAATCAAGCATATGACCAAGCTCAAGGTCTATTTCACTGACTTTTATCTCACCTAAAACCTTATCATTATCACAAAAATCTTCTACATTAAAGTCTTTTAATCTTTCATTTAAAATATCTTTTAATGTGTTTATGTTTTTATACTCTAAACTTATCCCAGCAGCGGCACTATGACCACCTATATCACATATATCAATTTCCCCTAAAAGCTCCAAAAGGTCTATCCCGCCAACACTTCTTGCGCTGCCTTGAAGCATATCATCTTCTACACAAAAAACAAAACTAGGTTTTTCAAAATGCCTACAAAGCCTACTAGCAACGATACCTAAAACTCCTTTATGCCACCCACTATCAGCTACAACCACTGCCTTATCAAACTCATCAACCTGCTTTAAAGCTTCTTCAAAAACCCTTTTTTCTTCATCTTTTCTAGCATTATTTAAATCAGTAATTATGTCTAAATAAGATTTTGCCTCTTCTATAGTTTTTGATTTTATAAAATTAAAACTTACACTAGCATCATCCATTCTACCGCTTGAATTAAGAAGCGGAGAGAGTAAAAAAGATATACTAGAAGCGTCAAAAAGCTCTTTATTAAAAAAGTCTTTAATTACTTTAAAACAAGGTCTTTGACTAGCATTTAAATGCTTTAGACCCTCTTTTACCAAAACCCTATTTAAATCAACAAGCTCCATCATATCAGACATTATGGCTATACATAAAATATCCATAAACTTAGTCAAAGAATAATCATTAAACCCACAAACCCCCTTAATCGCACCACATAAATACCAAGCAACTTGAGCCCCACAAATATCAGCAGGAAAAGAACAATCTTCTTGCTTTGGATTTACTATCGCATACGCTTTTGGAAGAACCGGTGGCGGACAATGATGGTCTGTTATAATAAGAGTAATTCCTTTTTGTTCGCACAAAAGTGCAGCATCATGAGCGCTTATGCCATTATCTACGGTGATAATTAAATCAACATCTAACTCTTTAACAATATCTTCATTAAGCCCATATCCATCACGAAAACGATTTGGGATACGCACTTGATGAGCTAATCCTATATCATCAAAAAACTCCGATAAAATCACACTAGAAATTATCCCATCAACATCATAATCCCCAACAATAGCCACCTTTTGGTTTTGCTCTATAGCTTCTTTTATCCTAAGAGCAGCTTTTTGCATATCCTTAAAAGCATTTGGTTTTGGAATTAAAGAAAGTTTTGTATGCAAATCGTTTTCAAAACGCTTTGACAAAATTTCTTTTATTTTTTCTTTATTTAGCATCTAAACTAGCTTTTATAAAGCCTAAAATTGCTTTATTTGGATTTGTAAGGCGAGATGTAAACTCAGGATGAAACTGAACGCCTAAGAAAAATGTATTTTTACTATATTCACACGCTTCTATAAGCCCACCGCATTCACCGCTTATGATAAGTCCATTTTTTTCATACTCATCTTTATATTTTTCATTTGCTTCAAATCTATGTCTATGACGCTCTACAACGCTTGTTTTTCCACCATAAACACTAGATAAAAGAGTATTTGGCTTAATGTCACACTCATATCCACCAAGCCTTAATGTTCCACCCATTGGTGTTGTTTTTGTGCGAATTTGAGTTTGACCATTTTGGTTTATAAACTCATCTATAAGATAAATTACAGGTTCTTTTGTATCAGGGTCAAACTCCACACTTGTAGCGTCTTTTAAACCCAAAACATTCCTAGCAAACTCAATCAAAACAAGTTGCATACCAAGGCAAATTCCAAGATAAGCGATATTGTTTTCTCTAGCGTATTTTATAGCTTTGATTTTACCTTCAACACCTCTTGAGCCAAAACCACCTGCTACAAGTATCCCGCTAACACCTTTAAACACTTCTTTTTCATCTTGTTTTTCAAGCTCTTCACTATCTACCCACTTTATATCAACTCTAGTATCAAGATACGCTCCAGAGTGAATGATGGCTTCTGTTAGGCTTTTATAGCTTTCTTTTAGATTTAAATACTTGCCAACAAAAGCTATAGTTGTTTTTTTACTAGGAGCTAAAACTTTTTTTACAAGGCTGTTCCACTCGCTCATATCAGGCTTAACTACATCAAAACCAAATCTTTTTTGAATAGGCTCAAGTATGTTTTGATTTAAAAACATAAGCGGAATTTCATATATGCTTTTAGCATCTATATTTTCTATAACACAACCAAGTTTTACACCACATGAAAATGCGATTTTTTCTTTTATATCTTTATCAAGCTCTACTTCACTTCTACAAATTATCATATTTGGCGATATACCTATACGGCGTAACTCTCCTACTGAGTGTTGTGTAGGTTTTGTTTTTAGCTCGCCTGCTGCTTTTATAAATGGTATTAAAGTTAAATGTATAAAAAAGCTATCATCACCAAGCTCAGCCCCAAGACTTCTAATAGCTTCTAAAAATGGTAACCCTTCTATATCGCCTACTGTTCCGCCTATCTCAACTATTAAAACCTCTTTGCCTTCTCCAGCTTTTTTTATACGTTCTTTTATATTGCCTACTATATGTGGGATTACTTGGATTGTCTTTCCTAAATACTCGCCTTTTCTTTCTTTTTCTATAACGCTTTGATAAACTTTACCAGTGGTAAAATTGTTATCTTGGCTTAGATTTTCATCTAAAAATCTTTCATAATGCCCCAAATCAAGGTCAGTTTCCGCTCCATCATCTGTTACAAAAACTTCTCCGTGCTCAAGTGGGCTCATCGTTCCTGGGTCAACATTTATGTATGGGTCAGCCTTTAAAATACTTACATTTTTTCCTGTTTTTTTAAGCAAAGCTGCTATTGAAGCTGCTGCTATACCCTTACCTAAAGAGCTTAAAACACCGCCTGTTATGAAAATAAACTTTGTTTGCATAATAAATCCTAATTTAAATTTTTATATGATTATAACTTAAGCAAATTTATTTATTTTAAAATTTAAAAAAAATACTTTAAAATATCACAAACATTATAAAAGGAAACATTTGCAAGGATATATACTAAATACAAAAAAATCAGGGGAAAACAACCTTGTAATGGATATTTTAACACCCAAAGAAGTGATAAAAGTAATGAGATTTTATGGTGTTAGGCATTCGTCTATGATGGTTGGAAATAAGCTTGATTTTGAGCTAGAGTTTAATGCTAATTATCTACCGATTTTAAAAGAAAGCATTCATCTTGGATTTGCTTGGCAAAACGATATAAATAAGCTTGAAATTTTTTTGGAGTTTATAGGGCTTTTATCAAGGTATTTAAATGGAGTTGGCGAGTGTGATGAGTG
>CAZYDK010000029.1:0-15527 GCA_964646025.1 uncultured Campylobacteraceae bacterium
CTATCTGTGAAAGTATCTATTTGTGGTATTAGGTTAAACGCAAGTGGATATGCAAAAGTGCTTGGTTTAAACTCATCAAGCCTAAACGCAAAAAACTCACTAAGACTATTTACAAGCTCTTCCATACCTTCTTTTCCTGCACCGCTTGATGCTTGATATGTAGATACATTAACTCTTTTTATGCCAAAAACATCATCAAGTGGCTTTAGCACATGCATCATTTGTATTGTTGAGCAATTTGGGTTTGCTATAATGCCCTTTTTCTCCCAATCTTTTATATCTTCCATGTTGCACTCAGGAACTACAAGCGGAACATCTTTATCCATTCTAAAATGGCTTGTATTATCTACTACCACAGCTCCTGCTTCTACTGCATATTTAGCATACTTTTCGCTCACGCTTCCACCAGCACAAAAAAACGCTACATCTATGTTTTCGCCCTCAAAACTGCTTTCATTTAGTTCTTTTATAGTGATTTCACGCCCTCTAAACTCTACTTTAGTTCCAGCTGTTCTTTTGCTTGCTAAAAGTAGCAATTTATCCACTTTTACATCAAGCTCATTTAAAACATTTAGTATTTCTTCCCCTACGGCACCACTAGCACCAACTACAGCAAAATTTGCCATTTTAACTCCTTTTATAAATTGTTTTTATTGTTGAATTATATATCATTTTTACTCAAATTTTAAAGGTATTTTTAAAATGATTAAAAACAATCATTTTAAATCTTTTTTGATACCACTTTTATATTTTTATATCATATTTTTCTATCTTATCTTTTAATTTACTCTCACTCATACCTAACATTGTGGCTGATTTTTTATAGTCATTTTCACACTCTTTTAAAACTTCTTCTATAAGTTCTTTTTCCATACTACTAATATCTTTTGGCTTTATTTGTAAAAATAAATCTTCAGGCTTTAACTCGTCTTCTTCGCTAAGTATCGCCGCTCTTTCAACGATTGATATAAGCTCACGGATATTTCCAGGATAATCATACTCAAGCAAGGCTTTAACCGCATTTTTGCCTAAAGTTTTTTGGCTAAAACCATACTCGCTACATACACGCTTTAGCGTTGCTTCTGCTATATCTTTTATCTCGTCTTTTCTTTCTTTTAAAGGTGGAATGTTTATGATGATTGTATTTAGCCTATAATATAAATCTTCTCTAAATTTCTTTTCTTCTATCATTTTGCCCAGATTTGCATTTGTAGCACTAATCACCCTTAAATCCACTTTTATAGGGGTTTTTCCGCCAAGTCTTGTAAGTGTTTTTTCTTGTAATACTCTTAATAATTTTGCTTGAAGCTCATATGGCATTTCGGCTATCTCATCTAAAAAAAGCGTTCCGCCATTTGCAAGTTCAAAAAGTCCGATTTTTGTAGCACTAGCATCAGTAAATGCTCCCTTTTCATACCCAAAAAGCTCACTCTCAAGCAAATTTGCAGGGATTGCAGCCATATTTATAGCGATAAATGGAGCGTTTAAATCAGAGCTATTTTTGTGTATAAAGTTTGCAAAAACTTCTTTCCCAACTCCACTTTGACCCATAAGCATAACACTAGCTTTAGTTTTAGCGGCTTTTAAAGCTATGTTTTTAGCTGTTTCTAAAGATTTTGATGAGCCTAAAAAATCATCATTTTTAATGGTTGTTTTTTTAGGGTTTTGTTTTATTTTTTTGTTGTAATTATTTGCTCTTTTTATGGCATTTACAAGTTCGCTAGTTTCAAAAGGTTTTGTAAGAAAATCTTTTACGCCCATTCTAAGACCTTCTATAGCGTAGTTTAGCGATGCGTTGCCTGTGATAATTATGTATTCAAACGAGCCTTTTTCATTACATTTTTGTATAAATTCAAGTCCGTTTAGTTTTGGCATATTTATATCTGTGATGATTAAATCAAAGCTATCATCAATGCTTTTTAAAGCACTCACGCCGTCTTTAAAAGCAAAAACTTCAAACTCATCAAAATCCCCAAGCGAGATTTCAAGAGCTTTTCTCATATTTATATCATCTTCTACGATAGCTATTTTCATATTTAATCCTTAAGGCATAAAATATAATTGTATTTGTTTTGGTTAAAAAACATCTTTAAAACCACAGATTTAGGCTTTAAATTTCGTTTGTTTATAAGCTTTTAGCATAAAAAAATTAAGCTTTTATCAAACCTTGCAAACAAACGAAATTTAAAAACTCACAAAGCCTTGTATTTATAATACGCCGCACAAGCTCCTTCACTACTTACCATACAGCTACCAACTGGACTTTGCGGGGTACAGGCTTTTCCAAATACAGGACAATCTGTAGGCTTTTTAAGACCCTTTAGAATATGTCCGCAAATACATTGTTTGCTTTCTTTTACTTCGCCTACATTTATGTCAAACGCAACCCTTGCATCTAAAAACTCATACTCATCTTTAAGTTTTAAACCGCCGTTTTTTACTACCCCAAGCCCACGAAACTCAAAATCATCTTTTACAAAATACTTATCCACTAAAGCCTTAGCCACTTCATTGCCGTTTAATTTAACTAGTCTTTTATACTCATTATAAACCTTATAAGTTCCGTTTTGGTGTTGATAGATAAGGTTTAGCACACTCTCAAGCATATCAAGTGGCTCAAAACCACTGATTGCAAAAGGTTTTTTATACTTTAAAGCTAATGGTTCATAAACTTTACTTCCTATTATCACGCTTACATGAGATGGCGCTAAAAAAGCGTCTATTTGGTTTTTATCATCTAAAAGTGCTTTTATTGGCTCAGGCACTAAAACATGATTTATATGAAAATACAAGTTTTTAATCCCTTGACTTAATGCTTTTTCAAGCAAAACAGCACTCATAGGTGTGGTAGTTTCAAATCCTATGGCAAAAAATACAACCTTTTTATCTGGGTTTTGCTTAGCTATGCTAAGAGCGTCAAGCGGAGTATATAAGGCTCTTATGTCTTTGCCTTTTGCTCTAGCTTTTAAAAGTGTTTCATCATTGCTTCCAACAACTCTAAGCATATCAGCAAGAGTGCAAAGTATCACATCATCGGTGTTTGCTAGTTTTATAGCTTCATCTATGCGAGATTTTGGCATAACACATACCGGACAGCCAGGACCATGTATAAAGTTTATATTTTTATCTATATCTAAAAGCGAGTATTTAACCAAACTATGTGTATGTCCGCCACAAATCTCCATTATATTTATGGGTTTTGTGATTGTTTTTTTGATAAGTTTTATAAGTGCTTGTGCTTTTTGAGTGTCACGAAAATCTTTGATTAAGTCCATAATCACCACTCATTTCATCAATTTCCCCGCTTTCCATATCATTTGCTATTTGTTCATAAAGCTCTAGGCTCTCTTTGGCTAGTTTTTCATCTATTTTACTCATAGCAAAACCAACATGTATCAAAACATAATCCCCAACATTACAAGGCTCATCAATAAGGTCTAAACTAACCCCTCTTTTCACCCCTAAAGTATCCACTGTAGCGTAGTTATTTTCATCTATGCTAACTATTTTTGATGGTATAGAAAGACACATTTACTCTCCTTTTTTAGCTTTTATTTGTTCTTTTATAAAGCTACAAAACTCATCAACACCACTACCATTTTTACTATCTATACAAAAAATTTTTATATTTGGATTTAGCTTTTTAGCATTTAGCTTTGCGTCTTCTACGCTAAAATCAAAATGCTCTAAAAGTCCTACTTTGCTAATGACAAGCACATCGGCATTTTTAAACATCACAGGATATTTTGCTACCTTGTCGCTACCTTCTGGCACACTTACAAAAGCTACATTTATATCTTCTCCAAGTTTATAACTAGCTGGACAAACAAGGTTTCCAACATTTTCTATAACGACTAAATCTAGCTTTTCTAGTGGTAGATGATGTAAAGCGTGATGAACCATTTTTGCATCAAGATGACATGTTTGACCCGTGCTTACTTGATACGCATAAGCACCTTTATTTTGTATCCTAATGGCGTCAAGATTGGTTTCTAAATCCCCTTCAACCACGCCAAGCTTAAAAATATTTTTATCAATCAAAGCTTCAAGAAGTGTTGTTTTTCCACAACCTGGACTTCCCATAAAATTCATACAAAAAATGCCACCTAAATGCTCTTTATTTTTTAAAGCTTCTTCTTCATTTTTACTTAAAATATTTGTTAAGATTTTTACTTCCTTTGTGCTACTTTGTGAACTTATACTACATCCGCACTCGCTACACATTTTCACTCCTTAAATGATATATTATTTGACCGTAGGCTATGTTTGAGTCGTTTTGGCAAAAGTTTTTTGGCTCGTGGTATTTTATTTTAAGTTTTTTAAACTCTTTATTAATAAGGCTTAAAAGTGTTAAATTTTGAAAAACACCGCCACAAAGCACGATAGGTTTATCGCTAGTCTTTGCCAAAGATACTACGATATTTACTATCATATTTATAAACTTTGAACAAGCTGTAATTTTATCATCTCTTAAAGCCCCTAAAAATGCGTCTTTGTATGATATAACGCCGTTTTTTATCTCGTATTTATAAGCGGTTTTAATGGATTTATCATAAAAGCTTTCTATTTGCATACCAACATATCCATCATATTCGTTTTTTTCGCAGCCTAAAACCAAAGCTCCAAAAGCGTCAAATATCCGCCCAAGTGAGCTTGTATAAACAGAGTTTAAACGCTTGCTATACACTATGTGGATATTTTTATCAAAGCCACCTAAAAACTCTTTTGCCCTATCTTTTAAGTCATATTTTAAAAGTATACTAAAAGCTAAGAGCCTAATACTAGTAATCGCATTTGGCAAGAGCAAAAACTCATCAAAATGATACGCCCTTTTGTAGTCTTTGCCACTACATTCTAACACTTCCCCGCCCCATATATGCAAATTATCAAAATACCCCGTCCCATCAAAACAAAAAGCAAAAGCATTTAAAAGCTTATGCTCCCCCATAACAGATAGTGCGTGAGCGTGGTGGTGCTGGATAAAAACTCTTTTGTATGAGCTAAAATACTGAGTATGTAAAAAATGCGGATGTTTATCACAAAGCACATAATCAAACTTAAAATCATATGTTTTTACAAAAAAATCAATGGTATTTATAAGTCTTGTAAGGTTTTTTTCGTTTTTTATATCGCCTATGTAAGGACTAAGATAAATAAGCCCATCTTTATAGATAGCAAACTCACATTTTTGCTCTCCACCAAGAGCTAAAAAACAGCCTTTTTTAGAAAATCCACTTTTAAAAACATCAGGGCGATATGCACGAGAAAGCCTTAAAAATAAAGGCTTTTTATCCACCAAAGCCATAAGTGAATCATCACTTTGGCTGATGATTTTTCTATCATTATCAAGTATATAATCATAAAAATCATATTCTTTTAGCTCATCAAAATCTTTTAAAATAGGATTTTGGCTTATGTTTGCACTTGTTGCTACAATTGGGGTTTGAAGATATTTAAAAAGCACTTCATAAAGCCCATTTGGTGGTAAAAAAATGCCTATACTTTTAAGATTAAAATGTATATTTTTTGGTAGATTTTGCCTACTTTTTAAAAGGATTATCGGTTTTTGGATTTGATTTAGATACTTTTTTTGGGTTTGATTTACATAGGCGTATTTTAAAGCCATTGTTGTATCTTTTACCATTACAGCTAGTGGTTTTAGTGGGCGGGATTTTAGCTTTCGTAGTCTTTTTATAGCGTTTTCATCTAGTGCATTTACTGCTAGATGAAAACCTGTTGTGCTTTTTATGGCTATGATTTTGCCCTTTAAAATAAGTTTTGCACACTCTTTTATGGCTTCAAGTCCGCTTAAAATTGTCTTTTGCTTTGTTTTTAGATGTATATTTATCCCACAATTATTACAAGAAATCACTTCAGCATGAAAACGCCTATCTTCTTTGTCTTCATACTCACTTTTACATTTAGGACAAAGTGCAAAATCGCTCATAGTTGTATTACACCTATCATAAGGTAAAGCTTTTATAAGTGAGTATCTAGGACCACAATTAGTGCAAGTTATAAACGGATACAAAAACCTTCTTTTATCATCTTTCTTAAAAAGCTCTTTTTTACACTCATCACAAAGTCCAAAATCAGGCAAAAAAGGGCTTTTTGCACTATCATTAATACTTTTTGATATATTAAAACTTTCATAAGATTTATATTTTATAACGCTAGTTTTTATATCATCAATTCTAGCAAGTGGCGGTAAGGTGGCTTTTAGGGTTTTGATAAATTCAGTCTTTTTGCTCTTTGTAGCGTTTATAAAAATCACAACCCCATAACCACTGTTATAAACTTCACCCAAAAGCTCTAAACTAGTAGCTAATTTATAAACAAAAGGTCTAAAGCCAACGCCCCAAACCCTACCAAAAATGTCTATTTTATATGTATTTGTTTTCATAACGAAATATTATCAAATGTATTTTAAAACTTGCAAAGATTTAACTAAATTTCGTTTGTTTGAAGCTGTTAATATTAATTTATTGCAAAATATTATAAATATATACTTTATAAGTAAGGATAAAACTTTTACAAAGAGTTAAAATCAATTTAAAATAAAATCATAATTAAGTAAAAACTCCAAACAAACGAAATTTAAAACATTTATAAAAACAAATAAAAAATCAATAATTAAAAATATTTATTTACTTAGTGATTTAGGTTTATAATAAAAATTATCAAAGCTAGATTGTAGAATTTCCCCCCCCCCATTAATTTTTATAGATTGTCAAAAGGGTTTACAACTACTTCTTTTCTATCGCAGATATATGGTATCAAAGCAGCAGCTCTTGCTCTTTTTATAGCAAGCTCAACCATTTCTTGATGTTTTTTGCTTGTGCCTGTTAAACGGCGTGGCATAATTTTAAAACGCTCAGATAAAGCATTTTTTAAAAGTGCTGTATCTTTATAATCTATAAACTCAACTTTTGCTTCTGTAAATTTGCAATATTTTCTAGAATATTTTCTTTTTTCTGACATTTTATCTTCCTTGTTTGATATTAAAATGGTAAATCTTCTGAATCTTCAGAATCATCTAAATCTATGGTTTTAACATCTTTTTGTGGTGCAGGAGTATGTTTTACTTCTGGTTGCTTATAATACTCTTCTTGTCTATAAGAACTCTGTGGAGCTTCATAACTTGTGCCATAATTTGCATTATAGTTTGAACTATAGCCGCCATCTCCACCTGCTTGAGCATTTGCACTTCCTAACATCTCCATATTTTCAACAGTTATGCTGTGCTTTGACCTTTTGTTGCCATTTTGGTCAACCCAGTTTTCTTGTTTTAATCTTCCCTCTATTAAAACCTTGCTACCTTTTCTTAAATAAAGATTTGCTATTTCTGCAAGTCTTGCAAAAAAAGTTATGTCTATAAAACAAGTTTCTTCCCTCTTCTCACCATTTGTATCGCTAAACTTTCTAGTTACTGCTATGGCTGTTGCACCTATCATCATACCGCTAGAAGTTGAGCGTATCTCAATATCTCTTGTAAGATTTCCCACCAAAACTACTTTATTAAACATATTAAACCTTTATTACTCTTCTGTTTTTTCTATTTTTTCAGCTTTTTCTGCTTTTTCGTGGTGTGGTTTTTTATGTCCACCTTCTTTAAAGCTTTTGTTTAGCTTTTCACCTTTGCTAAGGATTTCCCAAGCAGCTACTTCTTTTTTGTTTTCATATTTAACTATCAAAAATCTTATAACATCTTCTGTGATGTTTAAAACTCTCTCAAGCTCTTTAATCAAGCCACCTTCTGCTTTAAAGTAAATTACAAAATATGTTCCTCTTTCATATTTTTTAATTTTATAAGCTAGTTTTCTAGTTCCCATAGATATGGTATTTGCTATACTAGCACCATTTTTCTCAAGAGTTTGTTTTACAAACTCAACCTTAGCACTTACCTCTTCTTCTGTAAGTGTTGGTTTTAAAATAAATAAAACCTCGTAATGTCTCATGTATTCTCCTTATGGATATAAAGCCTAAATTAGGCAAGGATTTTGCAAAGTGCAAGTGGTAATTTTACTTTATAAAACTTATATCTAATTAAAACACATAATTAATTCAGCAAATATTTTAACAATTATTAAAGCGTAATTAAATGATTTTTTAGGTATAAGTAGCGTTTTATAATTTTTGGTTTTTAATAGGTGTGATGTTATGAAAAAAGCATTTTCTATGATAGAATTGATTGTTGCAATGCTGATATTAGCGTTTGTTTTCTCTGTTGTTCCTATGATTTTGGCTACAACTTTTAGCAATACAAAAACTATGCTAAATCAAGATAAAGCTATAAAACTTGGAGAACTTTATTCTGTTTTAAAACTTTTACCTTATCAAGGTGCACAAAATAGCAATGATGTTTATAATACAAATCCAAATTTTACATTTGAATCTCAAAACAGAAGTGCTAATTTAAAGTTAGCAGATGAATTTTTGGGTGATTCTGATAAGTTTCTTATAAAACCGTCAAATAATAAACAAAAAAATTATATAGGTCAAAACCTAAAAGAAAGCGGAACTAAGTATGTATTTCAAACAGGATATGGTAAAGAAGTTATTTTTGAGCTAAACTCTCACTCAAACAGCGGTTCTGTCAATAAATGGGATTTATCAATCAACAACGACACAACATTAAGTAATAATGTAACAATCTCAAATATGATTATATTTAACCACGGAGATAGTGAAACAAATGGAGTAAGCGTTACATCTTATTTTGCAAATACAGGTCGTAAAAATAGTAATTTTTATAATGAATTACTACCTTTTACAGATAATGGAAGTTCAATCGCTACAATATACGAACAACAGCTAAAATCTCTTGGCGTTGTAATCAAATAACAAAAGTTACAAAAAAGGGTTAAACGATGAAAAAAGCTTTGACAATGATAGAACTTATAGTCGTTATAGTTATACTTGGTATATTATCTGCTGGAAGTATGAATATATTTATGCAAGTTTATGATAACTATAACATAACAAAAAGAGTAACATACCTTGAAAGCAAAACATCTTCAATCATAGACACATTAAATGCAAAGCTTAGAAAAAGATTTGCAGAAAGCATAAGATATAGATGTTCTAACAATAATAATGAAATGAAATACCTAAGAGATGTAAAAGTTGGAGATAGAATATGTTCAAGCGGAAATCCACCTACTGTTCTTGAGTGGGTAGTAAATTATGATAAAAAATATTTATACACAAAAGGTGGAACTGATGTGTATTCTAGATTTTGCTTTAGTGGTGTGGTTGATATGACAAAAACACTAAGCCAATATGTAAAAGACGGCACAGCAAGCAATATACACAATACTATAAGAGTGTATGATATAGAAAACATAACAACAAGTGGAGAATGCTTTAGTAATGGTGAAGAAGTTGGAGTGTATTTTTTAGATACAATTTACAACAAAAACTTCATAGAAGATGTTTTATTAACAGGCAATATATCTAATGGCAATTCAATCACAATAGAAGCCAATAAAAATACAAAAAATCCAAACATAGCAGTTTCATCAGCTTATCAATTAGCAAAAACAGCTCAAGCTATATCTATGGAAGAACCAAAAGTACATAAGCCAAACAAAGGAAGCGATGTAAATAAAACTACGCTTTATAATATGTATTTATATTATGATTACCAGCCATGGAAAGAAGAGTTTCAAAACAATAAAATATCAGACTATCAAGTCAACACAAACATAAAAAAAGTTCTAATAGCAGAAAATGTAAGTCAATTTAAAACAATCCAATACGGAGATGCTGTTGGAATTGATATTTGTATAGATGACCCAAATTATAAAGTCCAAGATGAAAAAGGACAATATAAATTCCTTAGAGTATGTAAAATAGGAGGAGCTATATGAGAAAAGGGTTTGGACTAATTACAGCTATAATTTTTATTGTTATTATCGCTATTTTAGGAACATATGCTTTACTTGTAACTACTCAAGGTGTTGAAGAATCAAATGACGCTTATTTAAAAACTCAAGCAGATGTTTTAAATAACAGCGCTCTTGATTATGCTTTATATAAAGTAAGAAATAGCAATAATTGTTTAGATTTAGAATATGTGTATTATAAAAAAGATTCTAGTGGAAATACTATAAAGTTTTCAAACTCACCGGAAAAAGATTGTCTTTTTGCAACCACTATAAAATATACATACTACAATTCTGATGTCTGCCCAAATCCAAACATAACAGCAAAAACATATATGACAAATCATAAAATGGTTATAAAAGCAGAAGCTGTTACTACAACTTGTGATTTTTTAGATGGTTGGAACAGCAATAAAACAAATGCAAAAACCAATAAAATATCAACATACGGATATAAAATTATAGGTAAATAAGGAGAAATATGCAAACACTTGAACTTATTCAAAATTTTGGCATAGCCAAACTTTTATTTGATGCAAAAACTTCATCTACAATTTTGGAGATGAATTTTTATTCTACATTTTTATGTATGCTAATAGTTCTTATATTAGGACGCTTAATTACACAAAAATCACATTTTTTAAGACATTATGATATACCAGAGCCTGTAACAGGTGGTATTATCGTGGCTTTTATACTGTTTTTATCTAGCTATTTTGCACAGTTTACAGTTAAGTTTGATACAAATATCCAAACACCACTTTTACTTGCTTTTTATGCTACAGTTGGACTTACAGCTGATATAAATAGCTTAAAAAAAGGTGGTAGGCTCTTAGTGATGTTTGCTATAGCTGTTTTTGCTTTGCTTTTTGTGCAAAATGCAATAGGCGTTGGACTTATGAGTGCTATTGGAGAAAACAAGCTTATAGGACTTTTAGGCGGCTCTATATCGCTTAGCGGTGGACATGGAACTGCTGGTGGCTGGGGAAATACTTTTATGGGTAAGCCGTATTATTTTGAAGAAGCTAGAGATATAGGTATAGCATGTGCTACATACGGACTTATCGCTGGTGGTATTATAGGTGGTCCTATGGCTCACTATCTTATCAAAAAATTTGATTTAAAACCAACAGATAAAGAAGATATAAACACAACAAGCGATGAAGCTTTTGCTAGTCCTGAAAAAGTAAGACTTATTACTAGTGATAGCTTTATAATAAGTCTTTCTTTGGTAGCTTTAGCACTTTTTGTAGGAAATATGATAGAGTATTTTACAGAAGTAATGGCAAAATCATCAATCATAGGAACAGATAAAACAAAAGCTGATGGAGTTATAGGTTTTATAGATAGTATACCTACATTTGTTTGGTGCTTGTTTAGTGGAATTATCATAAGAAACGGCTTTAGCAAACTAAACATTCATCAAGTTTTTGATAGAGAAGTTGGCGTTATAGGTAACGTTGCTTTATCTTTATTTTTATCTATGGCTATTATGACTTTAAATCTTGTTGAGCTTATAAAACTTGCTATTCCTATCACAATACTACTTATAGTTCAAACGATAGCTATTATTATATATGTTCGCTATGTTACATTTAATCTATGCGGAAGAAACTACGACGCTGCTTGTATAGTAGCTGGTCACTGTGGATTTGGCTTAGGAGCTACGCCAACAGCTATAGCAAACCTTCAAGTTGTTACAAATCACTTTGGTCCTAGCCGTATTGCGTTTTTGATAGTGCCTATTATGGGTGGATTTTTAGTAGATATTGCAAACGTTTTTGCGATAACTAGCTTTTTATAACAAATCTAAAACAAACGAAATTTAAACCAAATTTCGTTTGTTTAATGATAATATCTAAACTACAATAATTTTAAACCTTGTTTCAAACAAACGAAATTTAGCACAACTACTCTTCATCGTTATACTCAACAGCTAAAGCTTTTTTGGTTTTAATTCCAAGGGATTTTAAATCTTCCATTTGTTTTGATAAGTTTCCACGACCGCTTATTAGTTTTTTATCAAGCTTGTCTATGTTTTCTAGTGTTTTTTGATGTGATTTTTTGATATTTTCAAAATCTTCTACAATACCCGCAAACTTTTCATAAAACTTAGCAAAATCATCAAAGATTTTTACCACACTATCGTTTTGTTTTTTATGATTCCACCCCATCAAAATACTTTTAAGCCCCATAAAAAGCACATTTGCACTGGCTAAAAATATCTTTTTATTATAAGCGTATTGATGAAGTTTTGGGTCTTTTTCTAATGCCATATCTAAAATATTTTTATAAGGCACAAAAAGTATAGCATACTCATAAGCCCCATCTATGTGGCTTGGATAGTCTTTTTTGCTAAGCTCATCTATGCGTGATTTTAAGTTTGTATATATTTGCTCTTCATCGTCACCTAAGCTAAACTTAGAATCAATCACCACACACCTATCATCATCAAAATACACCACCGCATCAGGAATTAGCGTTTCATTTGTGCTGGTTTTAAAATGCTTTTGAAGATAAAAATGCTCATCTTTTTTAAGCCCACTTGAGCTTAAAACACTCTCTAGCATTATCTCTCCAAAATTTCCTCTGATTTTTTTCTCGCCTTTTAAAGTTAGGGCAAATTCATCTGCTTTTTTACCAATATTTTGGCTTACATCAACCATAAGTTTAAACCCTGTATCAAAAGCTCCTTTTTGCTCGTTTAATGTTTTTTCATATTTTTGCATTTGCTCTTTTATAGGCTCAAACACATCTTTTATGGTTTTAAGCGAGCTTTCATTTAGTGCTTTTGTGTTTTGATTTAGCATAAGTTCGTTTTGGATTTTATAATTTTGCTCTAATTTTTGCTCTAATTTATACAGATTTTGATTGTAGTTTTGTTCTGCTTGTTCTAGATTTTTGGTGTATTTATCTTCTAGCGATAAAAGAGTTTTTTCATAATCACTTTTAAGAGTTTTAAGTCTTAGCTCATAATCACTCTTAAGCTCATTTGTATTTTTTAAAGCTTCATTTTTATATGAACTAAAACTACCTTCTACAAGCTCTTTTTCTCTCATAGCTAAAGCTAGACTGCTCTTAAGCTCTAGATTTTCATCTTGTAAAGTCTTTTGATTTTGCATACTCATAATCTCAAGCTCTTTAAAGCTTTTTTCCTTTTTTTGCAAAAGATTATAAAAATATACACTCACCAAAGCAAAACAAACTACAAAACACCCCAAAACCGCTTCTAAAATCAAATCTTGCATTAATTTCCTTTAAACAAAATACTTCCAAGTCTAACCATATTGCTACCACATTTTATAGCAAGTTCAAAATCCCCACTCATTCCCATAGAACACCACTTCGCACCATAAGGTATGAGCTTATCAAAAATATCTTTTGTATCTTCAAAACTCTTTGCCACCACTAGCTCATCATCACTCATCGCACCAATACTCATCACTCCGATAAGGTTGATGTTTTTACAATCTTGCTTTATCTTAAGATACTCATCAATGGCTTTGTTTTTATCACAACCTTGCTTACTTAGCTCATTTGCAACATTTATCTCAAACAAAGTATCAAGCTTATAACTAAGCCTTTTATCAACCTCTTTTGCTAACTCATAACTAACGCATGATTGCCACATACAAGGTTTTGCATTGATTAGATGATTGATTTTATTTTTTTGAAGATTTCCTATAAAATGCCAATTTATATTATCCGGTAATGCTTGTTTTTTAAGCACCAAATCTTGAACTTTATTTTCCCCAAAATCAATTTGACCCTTATCATAAAGTGCTTTGATAGCATTTTCATCTACATATTTACTAACAGCTACGATTTTTATATCTTTACAAATTTGTTTGATTTTATGATAATCCATTTTATGCCTTTTATGATATGATTTTATTTAAAAAGGATATTGTAATGGATTTTAGCTTTTATCAGTATTTGTTTGCTTTTTTTGGTGCATTTTTGGGTGGTTTTATAGACGCTATTATAGGTGGTGGTGGACTTGTAACACTTCCAATCGTGCTTAGTCTTGGAGTGCCACCAGCACTAGCTGTTGCAACAAGCAAACTTCAAGCAACCATGGGGATAATCTCATCGCTTTTTGCCCTAAGAAAAAACATTGAGTTTAAAAAAATGCTTATTGGGGTTTTATTTACCGCTATTTTTTCAATGCTTGGTAGCCTTACTTTAATCAGCATTAAAAGCGATAGTTTAAAACCTGTTGTGGCTGTGGTTTTGGTGCTTGTGTTTTTTTATACAGTTTTTAAAAAAAACATAGGAGAGACCCAAAGCAAAGCAAAACTAAAGCCTATGATATTTTTAATAATTTTTGGAATGATAATAGGCTTTTATGATGGATTTATAGGACCTGGAACGGGGAGCTTTTGGATTTTTGCTTTTGTGGCTTTACTTGGGCTTAATATCCGTCAAGCATCAATCAATACAAAGCTTTTAAACGCATCATCTAATGTGGCTAGTTTAGTGTTTTTTGTATTTAATTATGAAATCCTTTACAAGCTAGGTTTTATCATGGGACTTGGAGCGGTTGTGGGTGCATTTTTTGGTGCAAAATTACTACTAAAAATCAATATAAAACTTATAAAAATTGTCTTTTTTGTAGTGGTTTTTTGCACTTTGGTTAAGGTTTGTTATGATTATTTTTTCATAGGCTAAACAAACGAAATTTAAAAACCACCCATAAATTTCGTTTGTTTGAAAGAATACAAAAACAAGCGAACAAAGAGCTATAGTTAAAAATACAACAAAGGAAACTTTATGAGAAAAATATTTTTATTATTGATTGTTATTAATTTATTTGCAAATTCAAGTGAAAAGATAATTAATGATATTGCAAACAACTTTAACGAAAATCTAAAAATTATTAGTGATGAAATAAAGTGCAAAGATAAAATATGCACTATAAAAAAACCAAAAGTAATTCACAAAGAAAATAAAATAGAATTTTACGAAGCTGAAAAAATCACGATAAAAATCATAAATGATAAAAACATTGAAGCTGAAGTGGTTAATTTAAAATTTAGTAAACAACTTGACTATATACTTGACTTTGCACTTGAAAAATTTACTAATGTTATGTTTACTGATTTTGATTATATTTGGAGAAAGTTAGTAGCCGCTAATTTAAACCTAAAAACAAAAATCAATCTAAAAGATGAACAAATAATCATAAGTTCAGTTTTAACAAACGAAGAAGGCGACACAGCAAAATTTACTGAGTTTATCAAGCTTGAAAATGATTTAAAAGACAATAAAAATTTACTTTATTTTTTAGCTCATACACCTTTTAATGAGCTTTATTTTAAAAACATAGATTTTATTAGATTTAACAACTACAAAAGCATTCTTAGTCTTAAAATAGACAAATTACATGGGTTTGTAAATTATAATCATGGAGCATTTGAAAAATTCATCACTCAATCTCCACATGTACTAGAAATTGAATTTAAAGACTATGGATACGGCAATAATGATTTTTTGATTAATTCTTTTAATGCTTTTCCTATTTTTATAGATACATGGGTTAAAATAAATAACAAATAAACATTAAAAATAATGTTATTTTTGCACTTTGGTTAAGGTTTGTTATGATTATTTTTTCATAGGCTAAACAAACGAAATTTA
>CAZYDK010000030.1:0-15355 GCA_964646025.1 uncultured Campylobacteraceae bacterium
AAAGTTTGTGGCACTATTTTTTAGCTTTGTTTTTATCACACCAAAAAATTCATTCTCAACCCCAACCCTTGTAGCACATTCTCCTTTTGCTAGTAAGATATTTTCACTTTTAAAAATCATTTTAGCGTTCATATTTACTTTAAGCTTAAGATGATTTATGTTTTTTGTTGAGGTTATAGCGTATATTGTTTTGTTTTGCCAACTAGCTTCAACCATAGCGTAAATGCCGTTTTGCTCGATGTTTGTGATGACTACATTTAAAATATTTGCAGAATTTAACATTTTTTGCCCTACTTTTTTACAATTTATTTTTAAAGTGGTTATAATACCTTTTATCAGCAAATAGGAGAGATTATGAAATATATACTTTTTGACACAGAAACAACAGGCATAGCAGATGATGATAGGATTATACAAGTTGGTGCTATGATTTTAGATAGTGATGAAAGTGAGCCTGTAAGCTCTAAGCCACTTAGTGTGTTTGATTTAAACAATGAATGTGGGATTGAAAAATACGATGAGCTTTGTAGCACTACTAAACCTATATCGCTAGAAGCTATGGAAACTCACCACATAACTCCAGAAATGATAGAAAACAAACCAGAGTTTAAACAAACGAAATTTTATAAAAGACTTAACGAATTAAATAATGATAAAAACTATCTTATCGCCCATAACATCAAATTTGATTTATCAATGCTAGAGCGTGAAGGTTTTTTATGTAAGCTTAAGATAGTAGATACATATAAATGTGCTATTGCTATATATAAAGATGTAACATCTCATAGACTTCAACATCTAAGATATGCTTTGGGGCTTTATAAGTTTGAAAAACAAGAAGCAAACAAAAACAACATAACCATAAAAGCCCATGATGCTATAGGTGATGTGCTTGTTATGAAACTTTTATTTGATGATATGCTAAAACATAAAAGCATAGAAGAGCTTCATCAAATCAGCCTTTTGCCCGTGCTTTTAGAAAAATTTAGCTTTGGTAAATATAAAGGCTCTTTGATAAAAGATATTTGTGAAAGTGATAGCGGATATATAGACTGGTGTTTAAAAACTTTTGTGGATAATGAAGATTTGATTTATTCTATAAGACATTATAGAAGGCAAATGTATAACCGTGATGATATGAATTATGATTTTTTAGAAGAAGAGCTTGAACGCAGCGGTTTTGTCTTAGTAGATGATGAGTGTGGATTTACTAGCGATGAGACTATTATAGAAGACATCAGCGAAAGACAAAGAAAATCAGAAGCTTTAACATCTCTTTTAGAAGAGGCTAAGAAATTAACAGATAAAAAAGATAAACAACAAAATTAAAACAAATAAATTTTGCCGTAAGGTTATTTTGATAGCCTAATGTTTTTTAAAATAAAGGAAAGATATGTTTAAAAAAGTTTTTTATTTTTTAGCGATTTTTTTTATGCTATTTATGTTTAGTGGGTGTGCTAATATCTTAGCACTATCATCAAACGCATTAGATACTTCTTTGTGTAACAAAGGTTATAACAAGTATTGCACCGAGCCAGGCACAAACAATATTCATAGTGAGCTTATAAATAAAAAGCTAGAAAGTGATACATTTGACGGTAGTGCAGGGACTACTCAAAAAGGGTATTTTCAGCTTGGTATGGCTTGTTCTGGAGAGTATAATAACGCTAGTTTGATTTATGATAATGCTAATTCTAGCAAACTTGTGGCTTGTTCAAGTAATACTCCTAAGGATTTAATGGACCCCTTAAGTATAAAGTATTGTTATTATGACCAAAACGGTAGAGAGATTAGTTATGGAGTTTTAGGTCATTATTTGCCAAGTTCAAAAGCTTGTGCTTATAGATATTATGCAGAAAATGAGATGATAGATGAGCTTTTTGAACACAAAAATGACCAAAAAGCCGCAGAATACATAAAACAACTACAAGCAGTTTATAAGTTTAGTGAAGATGAGCTTATAAGACTTGCTGTTTTACAACTACCTAGTATCAAGCGTGATGAAAGTAGGGCGTTGCAAAACTTTAAAAACGCTTGTGTAAATGTCAAAAAGTTTAAAAACATAAGATATGCTCAAAACACACTACTTGCAATATGTGGTGATTATGAGTTTATAGTTGAAGTAAATACATATTTATGTAAAAGATATAGCTTCAAATCATCTTGTGATGCTGTAAGGAGTTTAAGATGAGACTAATTTTTATCTTTTTTTGCATTTGTTTTTCTTTAAATGCCGCTAAATTAAGTTTTAGCAAAATTGACCAAGCCAAATTTGATGAGATAGTAAGAGATTGTGAGCAAGATTCTAAATCAGATAGATGTTTTTTTGCTGGTTTTGAGATTTTGTTTAAAGAACAAAATAGAAATATTTATAGTGGTGTTGAGTTTGATTTTACTTATGAGTTTAGCAAAGAAGATGGGTTAAAGATGTTAGAAAAAGCTTGTTTTTATGATAAAAAGAAAAAAATAGAAGCCATAGCATCTAAGCAAAAACCAGAAGAAATAAATGCAGACCCTATGGCTTGTTATACTCTTTTTTCTATGTATGAAACATTTGGCGATACTTCAGAATACCATAAAAACTACATAAAAGCTATGCAGCCTTATTATTCGGATTTTAAAGATGTTGATTTTTACACTTTAACCCATAGTGCAAATGTTGTAAAAAAAGATTTAAAAACAGCCTTAAAATACTATAAACATATGTGCTATGAGCAGGATTTACAAATGCAATGTGCGAAATATTATGGTTTTTTAGACAAGTTAAAAAGATTATGTAAAAAAGGTTATAAATATGCGTGTGGATATTAAAAATATAATATTTAAAAGCATTGTTTATGCTTTTTGTGGGATAAGTTTTAGTGCTTGTGCGGTATTTAGCGGATATGATAATTCAAATTATCAAAAAAAAGTTTTACTTGATGATAAGTCTTGTGAAATGCTTGCTACATTTGATGAAGCAGATGACCTTGTTTATAATGGAAGTTACTATGGTCTTTTGGCTAGAACTTGTAAAGAATACAAGCAATCAAACGAAATTTTTGACAAAGTTGAAGATAAGTATAAAACAGAAGAAGATTTAGAAGGCAATGCATCAAAAGCAGCAAGAGCTGTTGGAACTTTTTTGGTAAATGAGACAATCAAAGATTATCAAAGTTATGATTTTGAAAGAAGTATGATAAACATTTATAAAGCATTAAACTTTATGTCTTTAGGCGACTTTGATAGTGCAAACGCAGAGTTAAACAGAGCTTTAAAAAGAGATGATATTTTAGGTGAAAAATACTTAGCTATGAACCAAGCCGCTGTTAAAGAACTAAAAGAAAGCACAAAAGATTTAAAAGACAATACAGATGAAATCTTAAAAGACTTAAACCAAAGTTTTGCTAAATACACGCTTTATAAAAACAACATAAATCCTATGGGTAAATACTTAAGAAGCATTGTTTATATGATGGATGGTGAGCCAAATAAAGCTAGTGATTTGTTGCGTGAATTAGTAGCAGAATATAACGGTAAAAATAGCGTTATTTTAGATGATTATAAACTAGCGGAAAAAATGGCAAACAGCACTAAAAACCAGCAAAAATATATTTGGCTAATGTATGAAAACGGAATATCTCCAACTATTATAAGTGGATATATACCATATACTTATTCTGGTCTTGTAAGTGTGGCTGCTGTTGGTGCTTCGTTTGCTACAGGGTCTAGTGTCCCTGCGTTTGTGGCACTTATGAACCATACTACCATTTTGGCTGTGCCTATGATGGAAGAGGGGGTTAATTCTTTTGATTATCTTAGTATAAACGGTGTAAAAACACAGACTATTTCAGATATGAACGCTGTTATGGCAAATGAGCTTAAAGGTAAGCTTACATCAACAGTATCAAAAACAATTTATTCTAATATCACAAAAGACTTTTTAACAGTTGGTGCTGGTGTGCTCGGTGGTGGTGTTGCAATGATAGGAATGGATGTTTATAAACAAGTTGTAAATACCGCAGATTCTAGGATATTTATTGGTCTTCCAAACAGTTTTGATGTTGCTAGAGTTGCAAATAATGGTAAGGTAGTGGTTAAGGATAATGACGGAAATGTTATTTTTGATGAAAATGTTGATAAATCAAAACATGTGATTGTATATGTTAAATCAAGGGATTTTGACAATACAGTTGTTTATAAAATCCAAAAATAGTTTTTTTGGTATAATTTTGACAAACTTTAAATAAGGAGATTTGATGAAAAAAGTCATTTTAGGTTTTATTTTGGCGGTTAGCTTTATTGCTTGTGGCGAAAAACCAGTAGACCCAAGTGCTATTTCAGGGAAGATTGTAATCTCAAAAAGCGTTAAATCTTGGCTAAAGATTGAAAATAGCGTGATGAAAAGAGATGAGCATGGCTTAGGACATGCAAGTTTTATGGCTATTAATGAAAGCTCTAAAAACAGAGAATTTTACTACACCATACATTGGTTTGATGCAAATGGAGTGATAATTTCTAGCATTTTAAGTGAAAGAAAAATAGTAAGAATGAAGCCAGAAGCAGCACAAGCTATATCTGTTCCGGCACCAAATGATAAAGCGACAAGCTATTCAATTAGAATAACACCAGTAGAGGAGTAAAAATGAAAAAAATATTATTATCAAGTTTAGCAGCAGGACTTTTACTTGTTGGTTGTGGAGAAGTAGAGCCATCTTATGTTGATGTAACAGGAGCTAACAAAGCACCACTTAGTTTAGGTATTGATGCAAATGACTTTTCAAAAGCAGCTACAGATATGGTAGAAGATTTACTAAGTAGCGGAGCTTTAAATAAGCCAGGTGGTGGAAGATATGTTGTAGCGATTAGCCGCATTAAAAACGATACCACTCAAAGAATAGATACAGATATGCTTATTAAAAAAATCCGTGTAGCAATGCTAAAATCAGGTAAAGCAGTTGTTACAACAGCAGTATCAGCTGGTGGTGCAGAAGATGAAATGAGCTATCAAGTAAGAGATGAGTTAAGAGGTAATGATGAGTTTAATCAAAAAAATGTTCCAGGTAAAAACTCATTAATAGCTCCAGATATGAGCTTAAGCGGTAAAATCATAGAAAAAACAACAAGAGTTAGCAAAGATAAGCAAGTTGTTGAGTATTGGTTCCAATTAAGCCTTACAGATATTAAGAGTGGTCTTGCATTTTGGGAGCAAGAAGTTGTAGTAGGCAAAAGCGGTTCAGCAAAAAGTGTAAATTGGTAACAAACAAACGAAATTTAAAGATAAATAAACAAAATTCTTAAGGAGAAAAAATGAAAACAAAAATTTTATTAAGCGGTATAGCTATGGCTATGATTATGGTAGGTTGTGGAGATAAAAGTGAAGTTGTTACTCCAGCAGAACAAGGTGCTAAAGTAGAACAAAGCAAATCAGCAGCACAAACACAAGAGCAAAAATTAGAACAAGCTCAAGAAAAATACACCCCACTTAGCAAAGAAGAAGCTTATGGAACCATGACAAAACAAGAAGAACAACTTATGTCAAAAGCAGGAATTTGTGAGCCTAGATTTGATGAAAAAGCTCCAGGCGGTATAGCAAGTATAAAATGTGGTGCTGAAGTTGGCTATGATTTTGATGATGAGTATGATAGTGCAGTAAGAGAAGCACAAGTAAAATCTCAAAGAAAAATCGCAGAAGCACTTAAAAACCGTGTTATATCAAATACTATTAGCGATACGATGAGTAAAAAAGGTGTTGAAAATATCACAGTTGGTGAAGAGCAAGCAAGACAATCAAAAATGCAACAAATGAAGCAATTTGCAGACAAGATAGAAACTCATGCAGATAGCGTTATGGTAGGTGTTTTGCCACTAGCTCAAGGCGAGTATATGAGAGGCAATAAAAAATATGTTTATGTTATAAGCGGAGTAAATTTTTCTACACTTGAGTTTTTCAATGAACTTGGTAAAAGAACAGAACAAGGCTTAAGAGATAGAGGATACAACCCTTACACAGGCGAAGGCATTGGTGATGGTAGCGAGGCTAGAGATAGCTTTAAAGGTAATTATAAAGAAACACAAAAAGATTTACCACAAGCACCAACTGAAATGAAATCTAGAAGTTATTATGACTTTTAATTAAAGGAGAAAAAATGAAAAAGATATTACTTAGTTTAAGCGTAGTTAGTTTTTTGTGTGCGGGAAATTTTGGTGATTTTGATGGTTTTGATGATAGATTTGATAGATTTATGAATGGTCCTAAAAAAACCAAAGAATCAAAAAAAGATAAAGAAAAATCAGAACAAAAAGCTACAGAAAAAGAAGAAAAAGCAGATGATAAAAAATCTGAAAAAGATAACAAGAAAGACAAAGAAGCTGATGCAAAAAATATCACTAGGTCTTTTGATAGAGGGTGGTCTAGTCACCCTGCATATATAGAATACGAATTTGATTCTGATGGTAATTTAAGCTCTATTGTTTATTCTCTTGATGCTAATATTATGTACAGGTCAGATGTTGGATATAAAAGTTTGGCTCTTAATGAGAAACTCCCATCAGCTATCAGAGGCACATTACACAACAATGGAGAGCTAATGACCCTAAAAACTTTAATTAGTGCTACAAACAAGGCTGGTGCAAACAAAGCTATGGATAACCTTAAAGCCCAACTTGGTAATGTTTTGTCACTTCTTAAAAATTACGATTCTATAGAAATTGTGGAAGAAAGCTATAATGATGTAGAAAGGGCTTATCATCTTAAAATAAAAGTTATAGATGATATCATCAATCAAGCTAAGGCTCAAGCAAAATAAAGGATAAAGATGAAAAAAATACTATGTTTTTTATCTTGTCTTGTATTTTTTAGTAGCTATGCTGTGGCTAACATTTCTACCACAAAAACACAAGTTCAAGCAATCGGTAAAGGCGTAGATAAAGATAGAGAAATAGCTATCAAAAAAGCAGTTCGTCAAGCTACAGAAAGCGTGGTTGGATTTAGATTAAAATCCGACCAAGAATATCTTAAAAAAAGCCTAAAAGGAAATCATGAAGATAGTAGTGGCAACAAAGAAGCTTTTTATACAGATAAAAAAGGTCTTGTAGATAATATAGCTACAAATGTAACAGCAGATGTTAAAAACTACCAAATCATCAAAGAAGAAAAAATAGATGATAAATGGCATGTAGAAGTTGTTGTTGAGGCTGTTAAGATTGATAGAGAGTATGATATCGCTAAGCTTAACAACAAAAGAAGAACTATAGCTGTTTTAGGTGGTGGTTCTAGCTATGATGCTAGTTTTTTAGATATAGGACCATCGCAAATTGCTGAAGATATGCAACAACAAATCATATCAGCACTAACATCAACTAGAAAGTTTCGTGTTTTAGATAGAGACACTCCTAGTGTTTATGAAGCGGAAAAAGCTCTTATACAAGGTGAAGATGCAAATCCTGATGAAGCGGCAAGACTTGGTAGGGTTTTAGGAGCTGATTATTTTGTTCTTTTTGATATAAAAGATATAGGTATAGTTTCAAAAGATAACAAAAAATCAATCACAGTAAAATCAAAAAAACCTAAGTTTTATGCAATGGTTGATTACCGTGTTTTTGCTATGGCTACAAGAGAGATTAAGTTTTCAGATAGCATAAATGTTGAATTTACCCCAAAAACAAATGTAAATAATAAGCTTGGTGTTTATAATGAAGTTTTAAAAGATTTAGCTTTAGAAATGGCTTCAAGAATAATTGAAGATATATACCCACCAAGAGTTTATGCGGTAACTGGAAAAGAAATCGCTATAGCGCAAAACTTAAAAGTAGGTGATAAATATGAATGCTACGAGCTAGGAGATATGATAAAAGATGTTTATACTGGCGAAGAAGTTGATTTTATAGAAACACCTGTTGGAATGGTTGAGGTTAGTAGAGCTACTGCAAAAGTTAGCTACGCTCTTATTTTAAAGGGCGATGTAAGGCGTGGTGATTTGTGTAGAAAAATGCAAAATCTTGACGGAAGCTACAAAAGAACAAGTAGTGAAAGCGGTTCTAGTAATGTGATAATCAATGAAAATGGTGGAGTTGTTTTACCGTTTTAATTATTTATGGGGGGGGGTAAATTGGAGATAAAATGAAGTTTTTATTAAAATTTTTATTGGTTTTTGTTTTTTGTGTAAATGCTTTTGCGTATATAGGAGAAGTTAAAAAAACAGTAGGTTTTGTAAATGTAGAGCGTAAAAACATCAAAACAGAGCTAAAAGCAGGCGATAAAATTTATCAAAATGATTTGATAACTACTGGCAACAAATCTTTTGTATCTATAATTTTTAGCGATAAAACACAATTTAGACTTGGTTCAAACTCAAATTTATCTATACAACAATACCTTTATGATAAGAGCAAAAAATCAAAAATGATATTTAGCTCAAGTGAGGGTTCATTAGATATCGTATCTGGCGATATATCTAAGGTTGCAAAAAATAACTTTAAAATGCATTCAAATACACTTGTAATAGGCATTAGAGGAACAAGATTTAACTTAGATAGTAGCACTCAAGCTTATGGTTGCCAAAATGGTGCTATTAATGTTGTGTCAAAGCTAGATGGAAAATCAGTTGATATATTAGAAGACCAAATGGTTTTATATGACAATAATGGGTTTTCTAAGGTAATGCCTTTTGATAGCAAAAAATTTGGTATCTTAAAAGAAAATTGGCTAAATAGTGGTAAGTTTGACCGCACTCGCCAAGAAGAGCGAAAAACACAAAGACAAGAAGAGCTAGAAAAAGCAAAGCAAAGAAAAGCTTTAAGAGAAGAGCTTGAAAATAAATTTAATTAATAAATTTCGTTTGTTTGGCTAAAACGCTCAAACAAACGAAATTTTATAAAACATCTTTTTGATTTTTAAAATATTTTAACTAGAAAATGAGTAAAATGGCTTTTTTGCAGTTTAAACTTAAGGTTAAAAATGATTTTTACAGATGAAGAATTAGTAGCTCCTGCTAAAGCAAGTTTGGCAAAAAAGCTTCATATATTAGAAAATGATGGCGGTGGGCTTGAGTTTTTAGGCGTTAAAAATGGTGTTGTTTATGTAAAGCTTGTTGGTGCTTGTGATGGTTGTGCCGCTAGTTCTACTACACTAAAATACGCACTTGAAAGACAACTTAGAATTGATATTTGCGATGAAATAAGAATTGTAAATTTACCTGGCGGTATGAAAGAGTTTGAAAGCCTATGAAATATAGATTAAAAGGCATTAAGGCTTTAAGTAAAAACAAAGTTGATATCGCTAAAACATATTTTATGCTAAACTACAACGAGCATAAAGATAAGATTTCTTTGTGTTTTATTTTGCTTTGTAATGTCGCTACAAATAATCCAAATTTTGCAAAAATAATCCTAAAAGATTTAATAGCCAACAAAGATAACCAACCAGAAGAATATCTTGACTATCTTTTAGAATTTTTGCTTAAATACACAGATAACAAACAAGATGATAAAGAGCTTGAGTGTATAAGCTATGATGATTTTATGTATATTTTAGACAATCAAAAAACAGGAAAAAAAGAAAAAATCATAGACATTATAAACTCATCAAGAATTGTCATAAGCTCAAAAAAAGAACTAGCAAATTTTTTAAACGAGCTTATAAAAGCTAAGCTTTATGATATAGCTTTGATTTATTGTGAGCAGACTTATTTTCACTTTTTGGGTGATGATTATTTTGTAAATATAGTTCGTGATTTGATGAAAAGGCTAAGAAATGATAATAAAGTGTGATGATTTTATCATAACAGACAACTCCAAAGACGCAAAAAATGGTGTTTATTTTTTAAAAGACAATTCTAATGCAAAGTATGAAAATGACGCATTATCTAAAGGTGCTATTATCATTGATGAGATAAAAGCAAGAGAGCTTTTAGGTATAAATGAAGATATAAAAATCATAGCCATAACAGGCACAAACGGAAAAACAACTACCGCAGCAGCTATTTATTCAATGCTACTTGATTTAGGCGAAAAGGCGTTTTTGTGTGGGACTAGGGGAGCTTTTTGTAATGATGAAAAAGTTGGAGATAAAAACCTTACAACTCCGTTTTTGCTTGAGTTTTTGCATTATTTACAAATAGCTACGCAAAATGATTGTAAGTATTTTGTAATGGAAGTAAGTTCTCACGCCATAGACCAACAAAGATTAGGCAAACAAACGAAATTTAGTGCCAAAATCTACACAAACCTAACTCAAGACCATTTAGACTATCACAAAAGCTTTGAAAATTATGCAAAAACAAAAGAAAGCTTTTTTGCTGATGATTGCCTTAAAATCATCAACAACGACGCTTACAAGATAAATTACAATTATAAAAACTCAATTACTTATGGCATAGATAATCCTAGTTTTTATTCTGTTAAAGCTTATTCTTTAAATGACGGAATAGATGCCGTTGTGAGTTTTTCAAAAAATACATTTCATATAAAAAGTGAGCTTGTAGGTCTTTTTAACCTTTATAACCTTTTGTCCGCTTTTGCTTGTATAAATGAGCTTGTAAAACCTGATTTAGAAAAGCTAGAGATTGCTATGGAGAGTTTTGGCGGTGTAAAAGGTAGAATGCAAGTTATAGTAAAAAATGTTATCGTAGATTTTGCTCATACGCCAGATGGCATACAAAAAGTTTGCGATAGCCTAAAGCATAAAAAACTTATAGTAGTTGTTGGTGCAGGTGGCAACAGAGATAAAACAAAACGCCCACTTATGGCACAAATAGCAAAGCATTATGCTAAAACTTTGATTTTAACAAGCGACAACCCAAGAGATGAAGAGCCAAAAGACATTATAAACGATATGTTAAGTGGCTTAGATGATAAAAATGGCGTGGAAGTGATAGAAGATAGGTTTATGGCGATTAAAAGAGCTTTAGAGCTTCAAAAAGATGATGAAATGGTGCTTGTGCTTGGCAAGGGAGATGAAGATTATCAAGAGATAAAAGGCGTTAAGCATCATTTTAGCGATGAAGAAACGATACTAAAACTAACTAAAGGAGAGTAAATGAACGGGATTGATATGAGTAAGCTAGGAGAGATGTTATCAGGGCTTAACAATTCTGATTTTTTTAAGTCTATGCAAGATAATATCCAAAAAATGCAAGATGAATTAGCCGCTAAAGAATACACAGCAAAATCAGGCGGTGGCATGGTAGAAGTTAAGATAAACGGAGCTTTTGAAGTAATAGATTTAAATATAGACAATTCTTTACTAGAAGATAAAGAAAGTCTTCAAATTCTTTTAATGACAGCTATAAACGACGCTATAAAAATGTCTTTACAAGATAAAACTTCAATGCTAAATCCTTTTGGAATGAGATAATGAAAAAGCTTGTTTTTTTGCTAGTTTGTCTTAGTAGTGTTTTTGGGGTTTTAAGACCAACACCAGATGATTTTATAGCTTGTTATGAGAAAAACAAAGCCAGTATGATGGTTTATGAAGGCTTACCAGCTTTTGTTTTAGATGAAAACCATTTAGCTGTTTTAAAGCTACCAAACCAAAAACTAAACTCATACATAAAATACGACCCATTTTTAAATCTTTATTTAGTTAGAACGGATTTTTCTTTGATTAAGCCTATGTTTGGAGATGAAGAAAGCCTAAACAGAAATGATTGGCTTGGCATACTTGACCCAAAAAATCCATATATAGGACATTTAAAATACTTAGCTAATAATCTAAATGAAAAAGATAGGCTAAATTTTTCTAGTAAAATTTCGCTTGTTGCGTCGCCTTGTTGTAAGGTTATGGGTATAGCTTTAAGCAATAATCAGTTTATTGGAAACCGCTATTTAAATCATTTTAAAAAATACAATGAAGTTTATTGGGGTGATATAGGTGTTGATTTTATGCAAAGAGGGGATAAAATTTATGTAAGCGGAGTGAGTGCAAATAGTCGTTTTTGGCTAAATGATGAGGTTTTATCTTTAAACGGAGAAAAGATTGAAAATCTTAGAAAGCTAAATGAAGCAATTTTGTTTTCTCCTATACAAACAACGCTTTATTTTCAAGTCTTAAGAGATAATGCAGAGATTGAAATCCCTGTAAATGTCTTTGCAAAACAATTTAGAGAAGAAGTTAAAATCACACAAAAAAATATCACTCAAAAAAGTATTGAAGCTTATGCTTTTGGCTTAGAGTTTAACGGCTTAGTAATTAGCAAAATCAAAAAAGGCTCAAAGGGTGAAAGCTCTGGATTTTTAGTTGGCGATAAAGTGCTTAAGATAAATGATACTTTGATTAAAAGCAAACAAGACATTATGAATGTTTTTTCTAATCAAAATGTAAGTGAGTTTGAAGTTTTAATAAGTCGCCACGCAAGTAAGTTTCCTTACTCAAACGCAAGTGGTAGTGTAGGATACTTTGACTTTTTCTTATATTTAAAGAGATAAAATGAGTTTTGAGCTATATCTTAAGGAAAATATACCAAGCATTAAAAGTTTTCATCCGTATTTTAATGACGCAATAAAACTTATGCTTGATGCAGGTGGAAAGCATTTTCGTGCAAAACTTCTTTTAGGAGTTGTAGAGAGTTTAAACAAAGACAAGCTAAAAGATGCGTATGCTATAGCATTTGCCATAGAGATGATGCATACATACTCGCTTATACATGATGATTTGCCTAGCTTTGACAATGCGGACTTTAGGCGTGGCATACCAACCATACATAAAAAATACGATGAAGTAAGTGCTATTTTGGTTGGAGATGGGCTAAACACAGAAGCGTTTTTGCATATAGCAAATAGCAACTTTGATGATAGCACAAAAGTAAAGCTAGTAAAAGAGCTTAGCTATAACGCAGGGTTTAATGGTATGGTGATAGGTCAAGCACTTGATTGTTATTTTGAAAAGCAAAAGCTAGATATAAAAGAGCTTGAGTTTATACATATCCATAAAACTGGAAGGCTAATCGCCGCTAGTCTTAAAATGGGGGCGATTTTAAGCGGATTAGATGAAAAAGAGTGTGAAAAATACTATGAAATCGGCTTAAAACTCGGGCTTATTTTTCAAATCAATGATGATATTTTAGACGCTACAAAAGATGATGCTGAACTTGGTAAGCCGTCAAATAATGATACTTTTAAAAACTCATACACAAATCTTTTAGGAGTGGATAAAGCTATAAAATACAAAAAAGATATGATAGATGAGCTTTATGAACTTTTATCATGTATAGATGAAAAAGTTGCAGACAATATAAAAAAACTTATAGAAAAATACCTGTGAAAGGATAAGAAGTGGAAAAATTAGTTAATGTTTCAAATACTTTGAAATTTTTAAGTGTGGATATGATAAACAAAGCAAATAGCGGTCATCCAGGCGTTGCAATGGGGCTTAGCGATATAGTTAGTGTGCTTATGTTTGAAATGAACATAAACCCTAAAAATCCAAATTATATAAATCGTGATAGACTTGTTTTTAGTGGCGGTCATGCTTCAGCGCTTGTTTATAGTTATTTGCATTTGTGTGGATATGATTTAAGCCTTGATGAGCTTAAAAACTTTAGACAAATCGGCTCCAAAACCCCAGGACATCCAGAGCTTTTTACAAATGGTGTAGAAATAGCTACAGGACCATTAGGACAAGGCGTGGCAAACGCTGTTGGTCTTGCAATGGCTGCTAAAAAACTACAACAAAGCGTAAAAGAGCTAAACCACAAGGTATATTGTCTTTGCGGCGATGGAGATTTGCAAGAAGGTATTAGCTATGAAGCTTGTTCACTAGCTGCACTTCATAATCTTGATAATCTTATAATCATTTATGATAGCAATAAAATCACAATTGAAGGTAGCACAGATATAGCTTTTGTTGATGATATTTATAAGCGTTTTGAATCAGTTGGATTTTTAGTGCTTGAAATGGACGGACATAATCACGAGCAAATAAAATCAACTTTAGATTATGCAAAAGATAGTAAAAAACCTGTTTTAATCATAGCTCACACAAAGATAGCAAAAGGTGCTTTAGAGCTTGAAGGCACATCAGCATCACACGGAGCACCACTTGGAGTGGAGCTAACAAAAAAAGCTAAAAGTGTTTTAAACTATCCGCTTGATGAGTTTTATATAGATGAAAGCGTTAAGCTTTTATGTTCTGGCATAGTAGAAAAAGGCGTAATGCTTGAAAAAGAATGGAATGATAATCTAAGCGATGAGAGTAAAAAAGCTTTAGATGAGTTTTTAAATCCAAAATTAGATGTAAATTTCGTTTGTTTTGATAAAGATATGGCTACAAGAGATAGCAACAATGTATGCTTAAACACTTTAGCGGACAACATTTCTAGCTTTTTGGGTGGTTCAGCTGACCTTGGACCATCAAACAAAACAGAACTTAAAAATCATAAAGATTTTGTTAATGGCAAAAATATCCACTTTGGTATCCGTGAACACGCTATGGGAGCTATTACCAACTCTTTTGCTAGATACGGATTTTTGCCTTATTGTGCGACATTTTTATCGTTTTTTGATTATTTAAAACCAGCGTATAGAATGAGTGCTATTATGGGGCTTAAGAGCTTTTGGGTATTTACTCATGATAGCATAAGTGTTGGAGAAGATGGACCAACTCATCAACCAATAGAGCATTTAACACATCTTAGAGCCACTCCAAACTCACTTACATTCCGTCCAGCTGATGGCAATGAGAATTTCGTTTGTTGGGAGATAGCACTAACAAGTGACATTACGAGTGCTTTTGTTTTAAGTAGGGGAAAATTACCAAAACTTGATTTGCCACTAGAAGTTATAAAACAAGGCGTTAAAAAAGGTGCTTATTTGGTAAAAGACGGAAATGACGCTACGATTTTAGCAAGTGGTAGCGAAGTAAGCATAGCTTTAAATGCGGCTAAATTACTTGAAGAAAAAGGAAAAAGCGTTGGCGTTGTAAGTATGCCTTGCTTTGAGATTTTTGATAAACAAGATAATGAGTATAAAAAAAGTATCTTAAAAGGCAAGGTTATAGGCTTTGAAGCGTCAAGTGGTTTAGAGCTTTATAAATACGCAGATGAAGTTATATGTATGGAAAGTTTTGGAGAGAGCGGAAAAGACAAAGATGTTTATAAACATTTTGGTCTTGATGAAGTTAGCGTGAGTGAAAAAATACTTAATTTTTTATAAAATTTAGTGAAAATTAAGTCACAGATAATAAAATTAAGCTTTTTATTTTAATAAATTTTGAAAGGATTTAATGTGCCTACCATAAATCAATTGGTTAGAAACGAACGCAAAAAAGTGATTTATAAGTCTAAATCACCAGCGTTAAAGAATTGCCCTCAAAGGCGTGGTGTTTGTACAAGAGTTTATACTACAACTCCTAAAAAACCTAACTCAGCGTTAAGAAAAG
>CAZYDK010000031.1:0-15297 GCA_964646025.1 uncultured Campylobacteraceae bacterium
CAAATCAAAATATCATTAGTAAAAAACTATTGCACAATGATTTATAGTAGTAATTAGTTTAAATAAAATGCAACTCATTAATAAATATTATGTTTTATGAAAAATTGAGTTTATAAAGTGAAGCTATTTGATAAAAGATATATAAAAGTATCTACAAAGCCAAACAAACGAAATTTAGTAAAAACCAAATTTCGTTTGTTTGCTAAAGATTTTAAGCGTTTTATACTTCAAGCCTACTCTAAAGTAGCTCTTTTTTCTACTTCTTTGTAGCTTTCTATGTAATCTCCTTCTCTAAGGTCATTACACCCTTCTATACCAACCCCGCACTCATAGCCTTTTGTTACTTCTTTCACATCATCTTTAAAGCGTTTTAGCGATGATACATTACCTTCATAAACCACCACTCCATCACGAATAAGGCGGATTTTAGCTCCACGAACAATGCTTCCGTCTGTTACCATACATCCTGCTATTTGTCCTACTTTTGGTATATTTACTACTTGTCTAATCTGTGCTTGACCTAAATGCTCTTCACTAATAATTGGACTCATAAGACCACTAAGTGCTGCTTTTACATCATCTAGTAGGTTATAGATGATATTGTAAGTTTTGATTAAAACCTTTTTTTCTTTTGCTTTTTCTTTTACATCACCTGTTGGACGAACATTAAAGCCTATTACTACAGAATCTTCACTAGCCGCTGCCAAAGCTATATCACCTTGAGTTATACCACCTATTGCCATGTGGATTATATCTACTTTTATCTCTTCGTTTTTAAGCTTATCAAGACTTGAACGGATTGCTTCAAGGCTACCTTGAGTATCTGCTTTAAGTATCACAGGTAAAGATTTTAGATTATCTTCTTTTATCTTAGCTCCTAGCTCTTCAAGGCTTACTTTTGTTGATTTGCTTAGCTCTTTTTGACGAAGATACTCATATCTTTTTGCTGCGTATTCTCTTGCTTGTTTGTCTGATTTTACAGAAATTAGCGTTTCTCCACTATCTGGGATTTCAGATAGTCCTACCACGATACCGCACTCGCCTGGCTCAATTTTTTCAAGTGGATTATACATATCATCAAAAAGAGATTTTACCCTACCATAAGCCACGCCTGCAACGATAGTATCTCCAACCTTGATACTACCATTTTGCACTATAACAGTAGCTACAACACCACGACCTTTTTGGATACTTGATTCTACTATGTTTGCTTTTACCATAGCTGTTTTATCTGCTTTTAGCTCCAAAAGTTCTGCTTGAAGTAAAACAATTTCAAGTAGCTCATCAATACCAGCGCCAGTTTTAGCACTAATACCTACTAGCTCATACTCCCCACCCCACTCCGTGCATAGTATGTCATTTTCTGCTAGTTGGGTTTTTACTCTTTCTATGTTTGCTGTTTCTTTATCTATCTTGTTAACTGCGATAATGATAGGCACACCTGCTGCTTTAGCATGAGATAAGGCTTCTTTTGTTTGTTGTTTCACCCCATCATCTGCTGCTACAACTATAATAACTATATCAGTTACACTAGCTCCACGCTCACGCATAGCAGAAAAAGCCTCGTGACCTGGAGTATCAATAAAGGTAATTTTTTTACCATTTCTTTCAACCATATAAGCACCAACATGTTGAGTGATTCCACCTGCTTCACCACTTGCTACACGAGAACTTCTAATGTAGTCTAAAAGACTTGTTTTACCATGGTCAACATGCCCCATAATTGTAACTACCGGCGCTCTTTCGCTTAAGTTTTGTTCATCTTGTTCTTCTTCATAATCAGCAACATAATCAAACTTAGCTCTCTCATCAATAAACTCAATCTCAACACCAAACTCAAGACCTAAAATCTCCAAAGTCTCTTCATCTAAAAAATCGTTTTTAGTAGTGCGAAGACCTTGCATAAAAAGTTTTGCTATAAGCTCACTATCTTTTCTTCCGATAGCTTCTGCAAACTCATAAAGCCTTATTTCTTTTGGTATTGTGATATTTGTTATAACTTCATCTTCATTTGTCTTTTTTTGCTTTGGTGCTTTTTTACGGCGGGAGCGTGAAATAGAACCTTGGGTAAATTGATTTAAAGAGTTGTTTACAGAGTTTTTATAAAAAACTTTATTGTTTATGCCTTTGCTTTTTGATATGTTTTCATCTTCATCTTCTTTTATCTCTTTGTATGAAAAATCTGGCATAAATACATTATCATCATCGTCATCATCGCTAAAATCTGCGAAATCTTTATCATCTAAAAGGCTCATTTTTTGAGCATTTTCTTTTTTGATAGCTTGAGGATGCTTTTTATCCTTTTTCTTTTTCTTAGTTGCATCATCACTGCTACCTAACATCGCTTGTATGTTTTTATTGCTTTCAAAAATTTGCTCTAGGTTTTTTTCTTCTTGCTTTGGCGTAGGTTGTTCTTCTTCTTTTTTCTTTTTAACAATCACAAGACCTCTTCTTTTTTGCAAAGCTGCACCTGCTAAAGTAGGTTTTTCTTCTTGATAAGAAGTATCTTCTGCTTGATTAGAATTTTCTTGCTTTTCTTCTTTTGCTAATTCTTTTTTTATGGTTGGCTCTTCTGATACTTTTGGTTTTACCTCTTCTTTTACAGCTTCTTTTTTAGTTTCTTTTACCTCTTTGGTATCTGTTTTTGTCTCTTTAGCTGCTTTTGTTGTAGATTTTTTTGTTTTTTTATCTATTTCTTTTTGCAAAATAGTAGGAATTTCTCCCGATGTAGCATATACACAAATAGCTTCTGCAAGCTCTGCATCTACACCGCTACTAGCTGATTTTATATCAAGTCCTAATTCATTGATTTTTTCTAAAAGATCTTTTGAAGTAAATCCTATTTCTTTTGCTACAGCATGAATTCTAATTTTTTCTGACATATAAAAACCTCTCCTTTAGCTCTTTAATAAGCATTGATTTATCTAAATTATTTTTTAAAACTTTATTAAAACTTTTTTGTAAATATCTTTCTTCTTTATCTAGACAACCATGGCAAATATACATACTTTTACCATAAATTGATTCTAAAAAAACCATATTTTCTATTTTAAAGCGGTATAAATTCTCTTGCAAATCTCTTTGTCTGCAACAAACACACATACGAATAGGCTTTTTCATGATGTAATTATATCTTTTTAATTGATTTTATATCCATAATTATTAAAATTAAGCTTTAAAATTTGAAAATTTGGAAAAGTTTTCTCAAGTTTTTGTTTTAAAAAGTCCGCATTGTCCTTGTATGTAAGAGAAAAAAAGCTAGAACCACTACCACTTAAAGTAGACATTAAAGCTCCATTTTCAAGCGCTACTTTTTGAACTTCAAAAAGCTCTTTAAGATTATTCATTCTTTGGGTTTGATGAAGCCTATCAAGTGCGGCATATTTTAACATATCGTATTTTTTTTGCATAAAACAAGAAGTTAAAAAAGAACTGTGAGATAAGTTAAAAACCGCGTCACTAAACGATACTTGTTTACTTAGCGCTTGGCGACTTTTTTGCGTATTCATTCTAACATCTGGAATACACATAACAGCACAAACACTATCATCAATTTCTTGTTTATTATAATAAACTTTATTTTGCTCAACAATAGCACTAATAAATCCACCAACAGCCGCTGGGGTTATGTTATCTGGATGATTTTCATACTCAAGCGCTAAAGATAAAACCTTATCATTATCTACTTCATAGCCTGCCATATGATAAGCACCAACAATAGCACCAACAATAACAGAACTTGAGCTACCCATACCCCTTGCTAATGGTATGTTATTTTCAAATGAAAAAGCAAATACTTCTTTTTTGCCTGTTAGTTTTTGATAATGTTCGTTGAAAATATTAACAAATGTGTTGTTTTTTCTAAGCGGAACAATATCTTTTCCATATCCATTAATGCTAAGCTTAAAAAATTTAGATGGTTTAATCTCGACCTTATTAAAAAGCTCTAAAGCAAGACCTAAAGTATCAAAACCTGGCCCAAGATTTGCACTAGTTGCTGGTATCTTTAATATCATCTTTTTCCTTTTTGTGATTTATATCAAAACTAAAAAACTCACTTTCAAATTTTCCAACCTTACCAAATTGAAAAATTGCTGATTCGTAATTTTGTTCTTGAAGATAAAGTAATGCTAATGCAAGTCTAGCTTCTTTATTGTTTGGGTCATCAATTCTTGACAACTCTAGCAAAGCTATAGCTGAGTTATTATGCCCTGCACCAATACTTGCAACACTAGCTAAAAACAGCGTGTTACTGTCTTTAACATTATACTCATCAATAAGTGTATTATAAATTGCGTAAGCTTCTTCAAAATCACCAGAATAAATGCTTATATATGCTAAAGCTTGTAAAATACCTACTTGTAATTTTGGACTTGTTTTTAGCATATTTTTAAGCCTTATTCGCTCTTGATGTAAAAGACCGGCTTGTTGCATAAGCTTTGTATAACGCTTGCTTATAAATGATGTTCCGCTAAATAAACTTAAGATATTTAAATCATTTTTTAAAAAATAAAGCTGAACATTTTTTGCATATTGTTTGCTATTTGTGCTGTTTTCGGTAAGTGCAAAATAAAGCATATTTACCATAACATCATCTTTTAATCTATCTTTTAATTTATTTAAATAAACATTTAATATATCGCTTCTATCTATCTGATAAGAAATGATTATTTTTAAAACATTTTCTAAAATATTATCATCAACATTATTTTCCACATAATCTAAAGTGCCTGATATATCATTTTTATACAAAGAATATAAAGCTTTGTAAAACTTATAATCATCATCTTCTTGACTAAATGAAAGATTATCTACAAAATTGTTTTCAAATTTCGTTTGTTCTATACCTAAAATATCTCCACACATTAGTGCATAAATTCCTGCTAAATGCTCTTTTGGATTTAAATGATAACTAGTTACAAAATGTTTTCTAGCTACATCATATTTTCCCAAATAAGCATAACTTAAAGCCAAATCAAAATGCAAAATAGAATGCTGAGAATATGTTTTAACCAAATCTTTTAGCTTTTTATTAGACTCAACAATGTTGTAATTTAGGGCATCTTCTATAGCTTTAGTAAGCGTTATATTAACCTTTGAAATGTTTTTAGATGATTTTAAAAAACTATCCGCTGTGCTTGTATCATCAAGATATAAACCAACACTTGCTTTATTTATCAAATCCATAGCACTTTTTGCGTCAAAAACCTTGTATGGAGTAAAATAAAACAATATATCATACTTGTCTTTTTTGGTTTTGAAAAAATCTTTATCATAGTTTTTTTGTGATAAGTTTTGGTCAAATAATTCTTTGTTTAATTTTACGATAATCCTATCTAGTGTATTTAAAAACTGGTCGCCTTTTGTAGCTCGTATGTATTTTAAAATATCGCTTGTTTCATCATAGTTTCCAATCTTTGCATCTATCAAAGCTATAGAATAATTTATAAAAGCTGGGTCTTTCACCATTTTAGTAGCTTCATTTAAATAGTATTTTGCTTTAACAAAATTTCCCATTTTTGCTTCTAAAAATCCAAGCGAAATACTTGTATCATAGCTTTTTTGTTTTAATAAAAATTTTTTAGATTGCTCAAATTCGCCGTAATTAGCTAAAATCTTAGCCATTGTATACATAGCGTCATCTTCATAATCATTATGCTTTTCAAGACTTAACGCCTCATACGCTTCTACATAAAAACCTTGATAGTAATTAATAAGTCCAAGATAATAATCATAAAGTGGATTATTAGCTTCATTATCTAAAAACACTCTAGCATATTCTATATAGTATTTAAACTTTTCCGTATCGTTAAGATGCAAAGAACAAACAGCAGCATTTATAGCAGATGGTGTGATATTTTCTTTGTTTTGCAACGCTTTATCAAAACTTTGAAGTGCTAATTTGTAGTTTTTTTGTTTCATTTGGCTTACGCCAAGATTATAATTTGACAATGTTTGAGAATAAAACGCTATATCTTCATATAATTTAAGAGCTGCTTTTTTATCGCCACTTGCATATAAAGTATTTGCGTGATTTATCATTTGGTCTAATTTTTTGCTTTCAAACTTTTGAGATAAAATCTCCACTTTTGGCGGAACTACTTCTTCAACTTTTTTTGGCTTTTTTTTAGGAATTAGCAAAATAGCTACGATTAACAAAATCAAAATTAAAACAATTAAAATGATAATAAGTATGATTTTTTTGTCAAATTTTTCTTTTTTAGGTATGCTTGATTCTTCTTCTGTGTTTTTATCATCTTCAAGCAATACTATTTCTTCAGCCATTTTATCCCCTAATTAATAGCAGGTAAAAAATAAAAAGGAAGATTATCTTCGCTTTTATTTGGAAGTATTTTTGGTAAGAAAAAACTTCCTGCTTCATCTTTTACCATAATGATATTACCATTTTCATCTTTTTTAAAACAAAACATTTTATTTGCTTTGATTTTACCGCTATCATTCACATCAAACCCACTTATAGAAAAAAGCGGCAAATCCAAAACTATGCCAATTGTTCTTAAAAATACATAAGCAAGTTTTATCCCCATAAAAGACCCAGGTCCATTTGCGTAGATAAGCTCATTTGGAGTATATTCTTTAATAGCTATTTGATAATACTGCTTTAAAAAATCACTAGCTTTAAGCTCATCGTTTTTATATTCTTTTATAAGAACGCCGTCTTTATATACTCCAAGTAAATTTGGACTAGATAAAGTTATAAATACAAAACTAATTATACTAAAGCCTTTTCATATACTTTTATACTATCTTCTTCAAGCTCAACAATTTCATAAGCACTAGGATTACTTATAATCTCTTTTGTTAAAAGATGATTTAACTTATGGCTACCTGCAAAACTTTCATAATCTCCAAAAACCCTACAACCAAGCAAACTCAAATCCCCAATAGCATCAAGAATTTTATGTCTTACAAACTCATCTTCATATCTAAGCCCATCAGGGTTTAAAACCTTATCATCATCAATAATAATAGCATTATCAAGACTTCCACCAAGACCAAGATTTGCTTTTTTTAAAGCCTCAACATCTTTTAAAAAACCAAAAGTTCTAGCCCCTGCTATTTGCTCTATATAGTTTTTCTTGTTAAAGTGAAAAACATATTGTTGCTCACCTATAACACTACTATCAAACCTAATGGTAAAATCAAGCTTTGGCGATGATGTTGGCATAAGCTTTGCGTATTTATCACCATCTTTTACAATCACTTCTTTTTTTATAATCATTATCTTTTTTTTAGCGTCAAGTTCTTTTATCCCAGCTTCATCTAGCATAGAACAAAAACCTATACTAGAGCCATCTAAAACCGGTGGCTCATTTGCATTTACAATGATTTTAAGGTTATCAATACCATAAGCACTAACAGCTGAAAGCAAATGCTCAACAGTTGATATATATCCTTTATCATTTCCTATAACTGTTGCCATTTGGGTATTTATAACATTTTCATAACTTGCTTTAAAGCTAATCCCAAGGTCACTTCTTTCAAAAATTATCCCACTATTTGCTTCAAGCGGCTCAAGGCGAATTTTTATAGGAAGACCTTTGTGAAGTCCTATACCTGTTGTTTCAACCGCTTTTAAAATCGTTGTTTGTTTCATATATCCTCTTTATTGTTTATCTATAGTTTCTTTTGCTTTTTTAAGCACATCTGTTATATTGTCTTTTATCCAATTTTTATCCATCCATTCTTCAGGTCTTACCTCAACACCTTGAACAAGTATTCCAAAATGAAGATGGTCGCCTAGTGCAAGTCCTGTTTTTCCTGTTCTTGCTATTTGTGATTTTGGTTTTACATTATCTCCAACATGAACATTTTTTTCACTACAATGCCCATATAAGCTATATAAACCAAAACCATGGTCTATAAGCACATTTAAACCATAAATTCCATTTTCTTCCGCAAAAACAACAACACCATTGTTTGATGATACTATCGGAGCCATAGCTACACTAGCAAGGTCAAGCCCCATATGATAACTTTCACTCTTTAAAACATTGTTTTGATAATAAAATCTATGGTCGCCAAAATCTGCAACTTTTGCTGCATTTTTAAGCGGTAAAAATGGAGAAATATTAAAACTGCTTATCTTTTCATCTGATATTTTAGATGTGATTTTATGTATAATTTTCTCATTCTCATCTCTTAATGTTTCATTTACATACTTAAATATATTCAAATCCCCTTGTATTTCTTTATCAGAATAATTCTCATAAAGCTCTTTTATTTTTGTATTTAAAAAATTTTCTTGAAGAGTTAAAGAAGATGTTTTATAGCTTCTAGATTTTAGGTAATACCTTATATATTCTTTAGTTATATTTCCAGCTTTATCTGTTGCGACAACTTCCGCTCTAAAGTTTTTATTTTTAATATCCCAAGCAATTATAGAAGCATAAAAATTATCTTTATGAAAAGGAACAACGCTAAATTTTTTACCATCATTTGTTTGTATATAAACATCAACCAAATTATCATCTTTTGCATAAAATACAACACTAGCAGAACCACCTTGCTCTATGTGATATGAATTTGATATAACATTTACTATAGGTTTTTTAGTATCTACATAAACTTTTACTACTTTAGTGGCTTCATTACCCAAATTCCAATAACTTATATCTTTAGCCTTAATATATAGCGTGTAGTAATCAATTTTTTGTTTAAACTCAGGTTTATTAAACTTCACAGACATTGTAATGTTTTTATCTTGTGGTGCTATATTTTTATCAATTAGTAGCTGTTTATCTTGACTATCGTTTACAGAATACTCTATAACGACATTTTTAACACCCGTATCATCTGTGATATTTACTTTTATATCATCTTTTAAGTTTGTATATATTGTATCTTGGATATTAATTTTAGGTGGATTTTGTTCAAAACTTTTTGAGTTTAATATCATCAAAACAAAAAACGCCAAAGCGGCAACCAACAACAAAATAATAACAAACTTATGATTTTTTTTCCTCATCAACTTCCCTTATCTACTTTAAAATTTCTGAATCAAGTCTGCTTTGATAAGCGTTTAAAGCACTTTTTTTGCTTAAATTATCGCTTGTTTTAGCAGATATCATATTTTGAATTTTTGCTTTATTTTCTTCAAAATAAGCTTCAAAATTTTCATTTGAGCTTACAATACCTTTTTTATCCAAAAGTAAATTTGTATTACCAACGATTACAACATATGATTGTTTTTCGTATTCTAAAACCATAAAACGATTGTTTTTATCTAAATATTTTTCATATTTTACATTTAGGTTTTTATTGTTAATTTGAAATATTTTTCCACCGTTTTGGCTTATTTTCTTTTTTAAAATAAGCAAAACAAAAACCAATAAACATAAAATTAAAACAACAGCTATATATCTAAACATACTGCTATCATAACTATCATTTTGTAGATTATTTTGCAAACTAGGTTTTGTATTTTGAAGCTTAGGCATAGCTGATGCTTGAGACTCTTTTAAAGAAAGTCTAATTCTAACACTAAATTTGTCTTTACCTAAAAAAACAGCATCTATATTTAGTGGTTTTGAACTAGCAAATGTAATTAAAGTTTCATTATTTTTACTAGATATTTGCATTGCGTCGGCAACAGTAGCACTTAGGTTTTTATCTACCACGCCATCATAAACCAAGCCTTTAAATGACAGAGTATAAAATGGTATATTATAAGGTTTTTGAACAATTTGACCGGTAAAAGGAGCGTCAAATCCTAAAACCACATCAAGCCTATCTTCTCTTTGATAAACATTATACGTAAGAAGATTTGCAGCCACTAAGTTTAAAGACATTAACAATATACATATTATTTTTTTCATTACAACTCTTTTTTAAAGTATTGTATAACAGATTGTGAGCTTAAAATTTCGTTTATTCTGATAGCTAAGTTTTTTTCATATACCATAACTTCGCCTTTGCCAAAAATTCTATTATTTACATAAAGCTCAACACTCTCACCAGCTGGTTTTTGAAGGTCTATTACAGAGCCTATTTCAAAATCCAAAAGCTCTGCTATACTAACATATGTAGTGCCTAATTCACTAACAAAGTCTATAGTTATATCTAATATATCATCATAAGAATCCATCAAGCTATGCATTGGCTAATCACTTATCCTTTACAACAACAGCTATGCGAAAAGTTTTTCCCTCTAATTTATAAATAAATTCATGAGTATAAGGCAGTTTAAACTCATCAACTTTCCCTAAAAACTCAGGAACACTAATGCTATAATCATCATAAGCATCAGCTAAAAGCCTTTTTGCGTATCCTATGATTTGATTTGCAATTTCTTTAAGCAAATCAGATTTATCTTCTTCGCCATTAAGGCCAAGGTCTAGCTTTTCAGCCAAAAAATTTAAAGTATCAGTTCTAAACATAAGATAACAATTACATTCTTTTTCACTATCGCTTAAAGTTATGCTAGCACCATAATATTGTGCTTTTTCAAGTTTATTTGCAGTTTCAATCTTACTTCTCATTATATGCTTAAAAAAATGTTTAGTAGAGTACTCAATAGCATCTAACATATCAAATCCTTTTTAATATTATTTTAAACAAGAATAAAACATCTATTATATTTGAAAAATGATTAAATCTAATTAAACACCTTAATTTTTTTATGATTTTATTTAAGTAAAATTATTTCATTTAGATATCTTCAAGGAATAAAATGCTAGAAAATTACTCACTTTTTACATATATAGTTTTTATAATTGATGGGCTTGTTGTTGGATTTGCAGCTGGGCTTTTTGCTATTGGTGGTGGAACAGCTGTTGTGCCTGTGATGACAACAATTTTGGGATATTCGCCAAAAGTAGCTGTTGGGATTAGTGTTTTTCAAATGGTATTTAGCTCAATTTACAATTCATACCTAAATTACAAAAAAGGAACTCTTGTAATAAAACAAGCCATAGCTCCATCACTTGGTGGTTTTTGTGGTGGAATTTGTGTAATTTTCATCATGAAAATAGCTTCAAACTTATTTATACTATACATTATACTAGGGCTTATTATGTGGGCTATAGCAAAACTTTATATAAGCCCTGCAAAACCAGACAAACCAGAACGCACATCAAAAGTCTTACAATTTTGCATAGGTTTTATTGTTGGTCTTGTAGCTACAAGTGGTGGTATAGGTGGTGGTGCATTACTTGCTCCTGCTCTTGTTAGCATTTGTTATTTTGAGCTTAAAAAAGCAGCTAGTATTGGCGGACTTTTTGTTGCTTTTGCTGGTGGAGCTGCATTTTTATCAATGGCTTCATCTGGACTTATAGATTATACAGCGGGAATTATCATAGCAATTTGTAGCCTACCTGGTGTCAAGCTTGGCAACTGGTGTTTTCACAAAACAACACTTAATTTACAAAAAAAACTTATGATAGGATTTTTATCACTTATGTGGATACTTTCTTTTATAAAAGTTTTAGAAGAATACGGAGTTTTTAAATGATTGATGAAATTAAAATTATAAATGCAAAAGAAAACAATTTAAAAAATATAAACCTAACAATACCAAAAAACAAACTAATAGTCTTTACAGGACTTAGTGGTAGCGGTAAATCAACACTAGCGTTTAATACCTTGTATGCTGAAGGTCAAAGAAGATATGTAGAAAGCCTTAGTGCTTATGCAAGACAATTTTTGGATAAATTTTCTAAGCCTGATGTAGAAAAGATAGAAGGTCTTACTCCAGCAATAGCAATTGACCAAAAATCAACAAGCAAAAACCCACGCTCAACGGTTGGAACAATTACTGAAATATATGATTATTTAAGGCTTCTTTACTCAAGAATTGGCATTCAGCATTGCTATAAATGTGGTGAGAAAATTAGCCAAATGACAAAAGAAGACATAATAAACGAAATTTTAAAATACGACAACCAAAAAGCCACACTTTACGCTCCACTTGTAAATGAAAAAAAAGGAACTTTTACCGACCTTTTTGAAAAATTACAAAATCTTGGATATGTAAGAGTTAGCATAGATGGAGTTTTAACAAGACTTGATGAGGATATAGAGCTTAGCAAAACCAAAAAACACACAATTAAGCTTGTTTTAGATAGATTTACCATAGAAAAAGATAATCTCTCTCGCATAAGCTCATCGGTTGAAAAAGGACTTGAGCTTAGCTATGGAGAGCTAGAATTAGAATTAGTTGATACAAAAGAACACATTCACTACTCACTTCACAATGCTTGTTTTAATTGTAAGATAAGCTATAACGCTCTTGAGCCACTTAGCTTTAGTTTTAATAGTCCAAAAGGAGCTTGTAAAGATTGTGATGGTCTTGGAATAAGATTTAGCATAGATACAAATAAAATCATAGATGAGAAAAAAAGCATAAATGAAGGTGCAATTCGCACCATGCAAGGATATAATAAAAGCTACTACACTAAATTTTTATCAGCATTTTGCGAACAAAACGACATAAGCACAAAAACACCATACGAAAAACTAAGCGTAGATGAAAAAAGAATGCTTTTATATGGAAACTCAAAAGAAATTACTTTTACATGGAAAAGCCATAAAATCAAAAAGCTTTTTGAAGGAGCTATAAAAATTTCGTATGATATGCTAAAAGATGATAAAGATTTAGAAGAATATGTAAGCGAAAAAAAATGCTCTAGCTGTAATGGTCATAGACTAAACGAGCAAAGTTTAGCTGTAAAAGTATCACAAAAAACAATAGCAGAAGTTATAGACACTCCGATAGAAGAACTTTGTACGCATTTTATAGATAAAAATTTCTCACACCTAAGCAAACAAGAAAAACAAATAAGTAAGCCTATACTAAAAGAAATCAACGAAAGATTGTTTTTTTTAAATGATGTTGGACTAGGATATTTAACTTTAGGGCGTGACGCAAGAACTATTAGCGGTGGAGAAGCCCAACGCATAAGAATAGCTAGTCAAATAGGAAGCGGATTAAGTGGTGTTATGTATGTGCTTGATGAACCTAGCATAGGACTACATGAAAAAGATACTTATAAACTTATAAAAACACTAAAAAGCTTGCAAGAAAAAGGCAATACCTTAATCGTAGTTGAGCACGATAGAAAAACCATACAAAATTCTGATTTTATAGTTGATATTGGTCCAAAAGCAGGTGAAGAAGGTGGAAAGGTTGTATTTGCTGGATATACCAAAGATTTATATAAGCAAAAAACACTAACAGCAGAATACATAAACAGAAAAAAAGAAATAGAACTTTTTAAACAAAGAGAACAAAAAGAATACATAAGCCTTGAAAATGTAAATATAAACAATATAAAAAATCTTAGCGTAAGCTTGCCGCTTCACAACCTTGTAGCGGTAACTGGCGTTAGCGGTAGCGGTAAAAGCTCGCTAATTCTTGGCACACTTTTGCCACTTTTAAAAGAAGAATTAGGGCAAAAATCATATCCAGTAAATGGAATTATCAAAAACGCAAAAGCATTAGATAAAATCATCTATCTTGACCAAAGCCCAATCGGACGCACCCCAAGGAGCAATCCCGCAACCTACACAGGCGTAATGGACGATATAAGAGAAGTTTTTGCAAGCACAAAAGAGGCAAAAGCTAGAGGGTATAAAGTTGGTCGTTTTAGCTTTAACGTAGCAGGTGGAAGATGTGAAAAATGTAGCGGAGATGGAGAGATAAAAATCTCAATGCACTTTTTACCAGATGTTAGCGTTGTTTGCGATAGTTGTGAAGGAAAAAGATACAACAAAGCCACACTTGAAGTGCTTTTTAAAGACAAAAACATCTCAGATGTGCTAAATATGAGCGTTAAAGAAGCTTATAAATTTTTTGAAAAAGTCCCAAAAATACATCAAAAATTACACACGCTTATGGAAGTTGGGCTTGATTATATAACTTTAGGACAAAATGCTACAACATTAAGCGGTGGCGAGGCTCAAAGGGTTAAATTATCAAAAGAATTAAGCAAAAAAGATAGCTCAAAAACACTTTATATATTAGATGAACCAACCACAGGACTTCATTTTGAAGATAGTGCGAAATTACTTAAAATTCTTCATCAATTAGTTGATAAAGACAATAGCGTAATAGTAATTGAACACAACCTTGACATAATAAAATGCGCTGATTATATCATAGATATGGGGCCAAATGGCGGTAGTAAAGGCGGACTTGTAGTAGCGACAGGTAGCCCATTTTTAGTCGCAAAAGAACATAAAAAAACAGGTTCATTTACAGGAGAATATCTAGCGGAAGAATACAAAGAAATGAAATTAGATTTGGAACACTTTTTGCAAGGTGAAAAAACAATTACCAAAAAATCACACAAAGGAAAAAAATGAAAACATTTTTTAAATCTCTAGCGTTTTTAGTAGCTGTTACTTTGTTTACAGCTTGTAGCACAAACCAAAATGGTTGTGTAGATAATTCTTGCCAAAACAAAAAGCCATACCCAACTTGCAAAAATACAGCTGAATGTGAAGCAAAATATGGCAAAAAAGAAAAAGATGTATATCCTATCATAAGCCCTGAAGAAGAAGCTACTAGACTTATGTATTTTAGTGCTATTGGGGAAGGTATAGCTCCACAAAGAACAGTAAGTCCAGCTCAAGCACAAACACTAGCAAAACGCGCTGCACTAGCTGATGCATACCGCCAACTAGCAAGTAAGCTATATGGTATCAAAGTAAATGCAAGAGATAGCGTAAAAGATGCTATGCTTAAAAGCTCAACAATCACAACTTATGTAAATGGTCTTGTAAAAAATGCAAATATAATTGATGAAAGCTTTGAAAACGGACTTTACAAAGTAGAACTAGAGCTAAAGATAGACAAATATAAATGGAACGACCATTTCTCATACTAATACTTCTTGTCCTGCCACTTTTTGGTGGGACAAACTATCCAAACTATGAAAAACTACAAAAAAACTTTATCTTTTGGGTGCAAATAAACACCAAAAACAATGTTATAAACCACCAAAACCTAGCTATCTCTCAAAGCATGAGAAAGCACAAAGATTTGTATTTGCTTTGTGATATAAGGCTTGATAAAAAAGATTTAAAAAATCTTTTAAACTCAAAAAATATACTTGATAGTCAAAATGCTTTTTATAACCTTATACTTAGTAAAAAAGATGAGATTTTTGATTGTCTTAATTTTGATGATATAAGAGTTAGCGATACATTAAAATCAAGTAGCTTTAACACCTCATCAAACACAAGCTTAAATATGCTACCGCTTAACTTTAGCGTAGAGCTTGAAGATGAGATGATGTTAATTTATGGAAAAGATTAAATAAATTTCGTTTGTTT
>CAZYDK010000032.1:0-15065 GCA_964646025.1 uncultured Campylobacteraceae bacterium
AAACATAATGATAAAAACATCGGTGTGGTAAATTAATGCTTTAGTTTATTTGTTTTATAAATTATAAATTGATTTGAGCCAAAGTTGTTTAAATTTCGTTTGTTTTAAGCATTATATTTAACTAATTTATGGTTTTTATATGAGTGATTTTAGTTTAAAAGGATTGTTTTATAAGTGTTTTTAGTGATGAATAAAAACTAATTTTATAAAAATAAGTAGTTTTTTGTTAGATATAAAAACTCTTAGAACAAAAACCAAACAACCCTCCCCTTTTTTTTCACATTTTTTTAATCAAAAAACCTTTTAAATGATTGTTTTGCAAATATTATAAAAGTATTTTAATTTATGTAATTTTTTGTTTCTCGTGAAACAATTATAAAATACTTTAAATTATAAAAACTAAATTACCAAACAAACGAAATTTAGTTATCTATCAATACTTTTTGATGTAAAAATGAACTTTTTTTTGTATCTATTTTGGTGGTGATGATTTCTTCTTTGTTTATGTTTTCTTTGCTGATGATTATAAAAATTTCATCATTTTCTTGTAAAAAACAACTCTCACCAAAATTAGTATAACTTGTAGCACCTATGCTAACTAAGATTTGTTTTGGTTTTTGAGCTATAAAAGGCTTTAGCTCTTCTAGTGTGCTTTCTCTTTGTTGGGTGTTGATTTTGTTTATTATAAAAGATATTAGCTTTTCTTCAAAATAAAAATAATCTCCCAAAAAAGCTTGATTTCCATACTCATAAATAATCTCATCACGCTTTAAAAATGATGATAATTTATATTCTTTCATATCATCAAAGCTGATAAACTTAAGCATATTTCCTATACCTTTACTTGCTTTTGAAAAGTTTTTTTTGGTTGATATTTTTGGTGCTTTTATTCTCAAACTTGCATCATTAAATGCTCCAAAAAATTTAGGTTTTAAGTCTTTTAGCTCACCACTTTCATACTCTGCATCAAAAAGTATAAAGCACTCTGGTTCTACTTGCGTTGGTAGGATTTTTTCTTTGTTTGTATCCATATCAAATCCTTTTACAAGGATTATTTTATCGCTACTTATAGGATATGAGCCTAAAATCTCATCATTTGGTATATAAAATGGAAAAAGTCCTTTTGGTGCATTAGTTTCAGCTTTTATATCTTTAAAGTCTTTATCCTCTCCGGCTTGTGCTAAATGCTCAGCCATATTTCCAACCACTCCAAAACACGCAACGCTTTTTAAATCCATTTTAGTCCTTAATAAAAAATCTTATTTTCTTTTAAAAATTCTCTTAGCTTTTCATACTCGCTATTTTCAAAAAATCTCCATTTGCCTTCTTTTAGCATACCAAGTTCTATGATGCCAAAAGCTACCCTTTTAAGCTCTACAACTTCTAAATCAAAGTATCCAAAAAAGCGTCTTAACTCTCTGTTTTTACCTTCATTTATAAGCACTTTTAGTTTTTGATATCCACCGCTTGGCTCACTTATGCTAAAGTCTAAAAATGGTGAAAAACTCATATCTTTTATAGTTGTTTTTGCGTGAGCACCTTTTATGCAGTTTTTTATCTCAAGTCCATTTTGCATAGCTTCTATGACTTTATCAGTGATTTTTCCTTTGATTTTGAGTAAATACTCACGCTCAAGATTGCTTTGCATTAAAAAATCAGCTATCACAGGACTATCAACTAAAAGCAAAAGTCCACTACTAGCATAATCTAGCCTACCTACTGGATTAAAATGAGAAAACCTTGAAGGAAGTTTGTGAAAAATTGTGGTTCTTCCACGCTCATCTTTGTGTGTTACAAGCTCACCTTTTCCTTTATGATAAACAATGGCTGTGAAGTCTTTTTTTTGATAAATTCTTTTGTTTTTTACAAAAACTTTTGAGTTTTTTACATCAACTTCAAAAAAATCCTCTGTGATGATTTTGCCATCAACTTTTACAAAACCTTCTTTTATGAGTTTATCCGCTTCTTTTCTTGAGTAGCTACTATTGTAGGATATAAATTTATTAAGTCTTAGCCCGATTTTTTTCGGGCTTTTTTTATCTTGATTATTCATTATTGTGCTTCAAATGATGGGAAATTTAGTTCTTGATTAAATCTATCTTCATCAAAACTAGCACCTAAATACTCAACGCAAATGCGTAAATCTCTAAGTCCATTTCCAAGACAGCTTGTAGCTCCTGGACTTGGAGTCATATTAAATAATATTCCGTTATTTGGATTGATACTAGCTTCGCCTAACATTAGTTTTTTCTCTGTTTTGTTAAGCACTTGAGGTCTTACACCACCAAAACCTTTTGCATAATAAATATCTTCTGGTTTTAGGCTTGGGACGATTTTTCTAGCATCTTTTACAAACAAACGCTTATTAAAGTATGGCACTTCAAATAAATAGTTATAAAGTATATAGTTTCTTATAGTTTTATCTTTCATCAAATCAAATAAGATTTTAATTGTTATGCTATCAAGGCGTAATGTTTTGAAAAATTCAGGCATACTTTTCAAGCCGTGATAACGCTCAAGCTTTGGAAGACAAAGTGCTGTTGGACCAAAGCGAGTATTCATATCAGCTAGTAAATCAGGGTCGCCATGAAGTGCTGCAAATGGTAGTTTTGGGTTTTGAACCATATAAACCTTACCATTTAAAAGATGTTGTCTTGTTAGATAAAAGCTACCAGCTACAGGCAAACAAGCAAAGTCAAGACCATATCCCATTTTATGTGCTAAAAACAATGAGTGGGCTCCAGCATTTACTATGACAAATTTTGCTGTGTATTCGTTAAAATCAGCGGTTTTTATATGGAATGTATCATTTACTTTTTGTATGTTTGTTACTTCTTGATTGAAAAATACCTCTGTGTTTTTGTTTTCTTTTAAAGCTTCTTCTACTAAGCTTTCACTCATCTTGCCAAAATCAACAGTCGTATATATATCACCAGCTTCAACACCCATAGCAACAACATTTTCAGGTCTATCACCACCATTTAAACCTTCAACAACTTTTGGCTCAATTCTTTTTAAATCATCTTTATCATAAAGCTTTACATATGGGAAGATTTTTTTAAATCTTTCAAATCTATCTTTCATGTATTCACATTCTACTTCACCAACGCCAAGTGCTATTTTTTGGTGAGAAAACATAAATTTTTCTTCAGCTTTTACCATTTTGCCGTAGTTTACTATCATGTCGGCATTTACTCTTACTTTGTCTGCTTTTTCTTCAGTATAGTTTGTTTCTATATCGCCACAATGTATAGTCTGTGAATTGCTTGTGCCTCTTGAATTTAGGGTTGAAAGAGTATGGTATTTTTCAATTAAGGCTATACTTTGTATATTAGTATATCTTGAGAGTTCAAAAAACACAGCAGCACCACTAATACCACCACCAACTACCACTACATCAAAATGTTTTGCCATAGCTTTATCCTTTAATTTTGTTTGCTTTTTGATAACTAAGATTGTAACAAAAACTTATAAAAAATTATAAAAGTTTATGTTTTTTTATAATTTTTTCCATGCTTCTGTGTATTAACAGCTTATCAAATATTGATTTTTCAAAAAATCCAGATAAAAAAGCACCATCTCCACCCGTAAAAATTATATTTTTATCTTTTGCCATAGCTTCTATACATAAAATAACGCTTTTTAGTGTTCCATAGCTTAAAGCGTCTTTTGTGCATAATGGATATGAGTTTAAATCAATTGCTGTATTTAGCTCATAATTTAGTCTTGAAGATATATCAATATATGCTTTTTTGTATTTTGCAAGACCAGGAAGTATCGCTCCGCCTAAGTGTTTATTATCTAGCATTATGTCTATTGTTATAGCGCTTCCAGCATCAACTATCACTCCATTACTGCACCCACAACAAGCAGCCATTCTATCTATACCTAAGCCTTGATATTGGGTATCTAGTGTAAAATACTCTTGTAGGTTGATAAAGTTTTTTTTGCTTTGTAAAAAATCTTTTAATCTTTCATTTACATTTATATAAAAAACCTTTTCTTGTATATCCATTTTTAAAAAGGCTTCTATATTTTTTGTAAAAAATCTACCATTATCTAAAAAATTGGCGTTTGTGTTGCCTATATTGCATAAAATCATTATTTAAACCCTAAAAAATATCTTCCAAAATAAAACCCGCTAGTAGTAGCATAAGATTTATCTTGCTTGTAGTTTTTGATTTTTGATATTTTGATATTGTTAAGGTTTGTATTTGTATGTATCATATAGCCATTGTTTTCTAATAGATATAAATCTTCATCAACAAAAATCATATCGTTAATTCTTGCAAACTCAAATTTAACGCTAGATATTTCTTGAAGCATTAAATCAAACTTTATAAGCCTAGCATCATCTGTAACAACATAAATATAATCATCTTTTACTAATGCATTTTTGGCATTTATGTCTATATTTTTTAAATTGTTGTCATATAAAGAAAGGATTTTTGTTGTGCTTACTATCACTAATGATGAGTTTATGTTTTTTACAAGAAGTATATTGTTAAAAAATTGCTCATATCCAACAGGAACATTTTGTGTGATTTTTTTTGAGTTTAAGTCAAAAAAGACGATTTTAGCATCAAGAGTAGGATATATTATAAAATTTTGTAAAAAAATAGGATTTGCTAGTTTGCTAATTTGTCCTAAAGAAGTTCCTTGCTCGTGTGTAAATATAATTTGATTTGTATTTAAATCTACGGCATAAAGTGTATTATCAGCACTTACTAAAGCTAGTATATTGTCTTTTATACTTGCTAAAATTATAGAGCTAAAAAATTTATGTTGATATATTTGTTTTGAGTTATTTTCATCATAGTTTAAAAAATCATCATCGCTTGTATTTTCTAAAACAGATATATTTCCAAAGTCATCTCCAACAACAACAATACCACCTTGTTTTGCTAGTAACATATGATTTTTATAGCCTTGTATTGTTATTTGTTTTTTATCTTGATTGATAAATTTTAAAGGATTTGAATTACTAAGCTTTGCAAAATCAAAATTAGTTTGTTTTATGCTGTAAAAACATTCTTTACCTTCTACTTTATCATAAGCACTTGGTGAGAAATAGTGTGTATTTGTCCCACAAGCACTAAATAAAATACCAGCTAACGCAAAAGAAAATATTTTAAAATGATTTTTCATTTACTTGCCTTGATAATGTTTTAAGTTTTTAGCTATAGCAAAAAACATAGAATCAGCTGTGATGTTGTTTAAAACTTCGTTTGCTTGTTTTATATCGTTTTGTTTTAAAAGCTCATAGCCTTGTTTTAGATATGATAAATCCTTTAGGTATCTACTATCTTTTTCATCAGCTTTATATATGTTTTTTAACACTTCATCTTTAGCTGCTAAAATAGCACCTTGTTTGTCTTTTTTTGTATAAAAAAGATATATAGAATATAAATTTGGATTTAGATTTAATAATTCTTTTTCTTTTTGTTCATCTTGATTTAAAATTAGGCTTAAGTAAATTTCGTTTGATTGCTCTAGTTTGGCGTTTTGTTGATATGTTGTAATTTTTGTAAAAGCAAAATACCCAACAACAGCTAAAACTAAAACAATGATTACAATTTTAAATTTTTTTATAAATCTTTCAGTTTGTATTAAAGTTTCAGTTAGTTGCTCGTTCATATTTTTCCCTTTCTTTGGAGTTTATATTTTTTTAAAATAAACCTCGCATTGTAACACTTTTTTTATTATTTTTTATAATAATTTAGATAATTTATTTTTATTTTTGATATACTTTTATCAAAATTAGCAAATTTTGAATTAATTAATAAAGGTTTTTATATATGCAAATAGATGAAAAATTGTTGCAAAAATTAGAAAAGCTAAGTGCTTTAAAATTGACAGATGATGAGAAAAATAAAGTTTTAAATGATATGCATGAGATTTTAGAATTTGCAGAGGTTATGGGTGAAGTTGATTTAAATGGTATAAAAGATTTAAGTAGTATAAGTAACAGTTACACTCCTTTGCGTGAAGATTGTGTTATACAAAATGATGCAAAAGATATAATTTTAGAAAATGCAAAAAGCGAAGATGGATATTTTATAGTTCCAAAAATAATAGAATGATTATTAGGAGAATTTTATGAATAACTTTAATGATAATTTTAATGATTTTGCAAATAGCTTTACAAATGATAATCAATTTGATAACAAGCCACAAGATAATGCTTTTTATAACAATTTTGATGATTTTAACCAAACAAACGAAATTTATAGCAATCAATCTAATTTAAACAATACTTTTGAAGCAAATAGTTTTAATAGTCCACAAACTACTCAACCTACTCAGCCTGTTAAACCTGCTCAAGCAAAGAAAAACAACAGCGGATATTTAACACAAGAAGAGTACATTGCTAGAGAAGATAAGATTGACCTTACAATATATGAGCTTTTAGGTGCTGTTGTTCAACAAAATGCGAGTGACTTACATATAATCCCAAAACACGCCATAGGTCTTAGGGTTGATGGTGAGATGAAAACTCTTAAGCTTCCAGGTTTTGAAGATGGTATATTTTTTAGTGCAAAAACTATGAAAATTTTACTTAAAGAGTTGATAACAGATGAAGAAGAAAAAATGCTCATAGATAACAAAGAGTATGACTTTTCTATAGAAAGAGAACTTATCGTTCAAGAAGAGCAAAGAGATAAAAATGGTCTTATTTTAAAAGAAGAAAAAAAAGAAAGCGTTAGATTTAGGGCAAACTACTACTATGTTGATAGCACAGGTCTTAATGTTGGGACAGAAGGAGCTTGGGCTGCAGCATTTCGTATAATTCCTAAAGAAATAAAAAGCCTTGATATGTTATCTGCGCCTGAAGTATTTAAAGACATTGTAAAAAGAGAAAGAGGTCTTATACTTGTTACAGGACCAACAGGTAGCGGTAAATCAACAACTCTAGCAGCTATGCTAAATGAAATAAATGAAAAAGAAAGAAAACATATCGTTACTATAGAACATCCTGTTGAGTTCGTTCATCCGCATAAACAATGTATGATTTCTTATCGTGGTGTTGATATAGATACACACAGTTTTGGAAACGCTATTCGTGGTGCTATGCGTCAAGACCCAGATATTATACTAATTGGTGAGATGAGGGATAAGGAAACCATTTCTGCTGCTATTACAGCTGCTGAAACAGGACACCTTGTTTTTGCTACACTTCACACAAACTCAGCCCCACAAACAATCAACCGTATAGTTGAGAGTTTTGGTGGAGACGAACAAGCACAAATTAGAGCAATGCTTTCTAACTCACTAGCAGCGATTATTTCTCAAAGCCTTGTTAAAAAAGAAGGTGGCGGAAGAATAGCTGTTCATGAGATTTTGATTAACAACTCTGCGATAGCAAACTTAATTCGTGAAAATAAAATAGAACAAATTGTAAACGCTATGAGTACAAATCAACAAGAAACAAAAATGCAAATTCAAACCCAAACTCTTGCTAAGCTTGTTAGAGAAGGTAAGATTAGTTATGAAACAGCGTTGCAATATGCTAATAACAGAAAATCACTTATTAAAGATTTGGAAGAAGATTTATAATGAATGGTTTTATGTTGTGGTTTGATATTATAGTCTTAGCTTTAGTTTTAGTTTTAGGCTTAAAAGGATTTTTTAATGGACTTGTAAAAGAAGTCGCAGGTCTTTTTGGTATAGTAGGTGGAATTTTTATAGCAACTAGAACAGCGGCTATGATGGCTGATTTTATCAATAATATGATACCAAATATACAAAATCAAAGTCTTGTGTATGTTTGTGGTTTTGTGGTTGTTTTGATTATAATTTGGGCTGCTTCTTTACTTTTAGGAAATATAGTTTCTAAAATGTTAAAGCTTAGTTCACTTGGAATGCTTGATAGAATAGGTGGATTTATTTTTGGAGCTTGCAAGATATTTTTTATAATAGCTGTTATTTTATCTTGTATATCAAGTATTAATTTTATCAAAAACTATTTAAAACCTTTAGAGCAAAACAGTATAGTATATGAGATATTAGATAAAACAGGCGGTGCTATAGTAAGAACAGATTTGTTTTTAAAAGCTAGTAGTCAAGCTAAACAAAGTTTTGATAATGTTGCTAACGAAGAGCAACAATAAGCATATACCTAGAAAGGAAAAATCATGATTGATGAAAGAATAGAAAATATAGAATATGATACATTGTTGGAAAAATTTAAAAAAGTTTTAAAACAAAACGGTCTTAAATATACAAAACAAAGAGAAATTTTGTTAAAAATTCTTTACAATTCAGATGAACATTATACGCCAGATGAGCTTTATAGTGCACTTAAAAAAGCAGACCCAGATACAAATATAGGTATAGCAACAATTTATAGAACACTAAATTTGCTAGAAGATGCTGGTATGGCTACATCTATATCTTTTGGTGCAGCTGGTAAGAAATTTGAACTTGCTACAAAACCTCACCATGACCATATGATTTGCAAAGTGTGTTCAAACATAATAGAATTTGAAGACTCTATCATAGAAAAAAGACAACTTGCTATAGCAAAAGCATATGGATTTACACTTTCTGGTCATTTGATGCAACTTTATGGCGTATGTAAAAATTGTAATGTTAAAAAAGGATAATAATGTTTGATAACCAATTAGAAATACAAAGAATACAAAAATCACAAGAACTTAAAAATTTAGGAAAAAACCCATATCCTCATAATATAACAAAACCTATGAGTATAGCTGAGTTTATACAAAAGTATGAAGCTGATGCTAGAAATGGTGTAAAAGATGAAAGTAAAACAGAAAGTCTTTGTGGTAGGATAAAATTTTTAAGAATAGCTGGAAAGGCTGTTTTTGCAAATATTGAAGATGATAGTGCAAATATACAGATTTATTTTAATAAAAATGCAATTGATTGGTTTGATGATGTTAAAAAATTAGTAGAAGTTGGAGATATCATAAAAGTAACAGGTTATGCTTTTGTGACTCAAAAAGGCGAGTTTAGTATGCATGTAAGCTCTATAGAATTAGCTTCTAAAGCAATTTGTACTTTGCCTGAAAAATTCCATGGTCTTGTTGATATTGAGGCAAGGTATCGCCAAAGATATCTTGATATGATAATGAACCCTGAAGTAAGAAACGATTTTAAAATTCGCTCACAAATAGTATCAATCATAAGACACTTTTTTGAAGATAAAGGCTTTATAGAAGTAGAAACTCCTATGATGCACGAAATAGCTGGCGGGGCAAACGCTAGACCATTTATAACTCATCATAACACTCTTGGAGTAGATAGATATCTTAGAATAGCTCCTGAGCTTTTTTTAAAGCGTTTAATTGTTGGTGGTTTTGATGCGGTTTTTGAGATAAATCGTTGCTTTAGAAATGAAGGTATGGACCTTACTCACAACCCAGAATTCACTACAATTGAATTTTATTGGGCTTGGCATAATTATCATGATTTGATGAACCTTACAGAAGAACTTTTTGATGTTTTATTTAAAAAGTTAAATCTTGATAAGAAATTAAAATATGGAGATTATGAGATAGACTTTACACCGCCATTTGCTAGAATTAAATACCATGAAGCTTTAGTAAAAATTGGTGGTCTTGATGAAAGCATAATACACGATAAAGACAAAATCATAGCAAAACTAAAAGAAGATAAATTTCCTGTAAATGAAAAACTAAGCTTAGGACATTTACAAGCTGAGCTTTTTGATAATTATGTAGAAGATAAACTTATAAATCCTACATTTATAACAGATTATCCAATTGAGATTTCTCCACTATCTCGTCGTAGTGATGAAAATAGCAACATAGCTGAAAGATTTGAATTTTTTGTAGCTGGTAAAGAGCTTTCAAATGGTTTTAATGAGCTAAATGACCCACAAGACCAATATCAAAGATTTTTAGCTCAAATTGAAGCTAAAAACGCAGGTGATGATGAAGCTTGTGAAATGGATGAGGATTATTGTCGTGCTTTAGGCTATGCTATGGCTCCAACAGCAGGTCAAGGTATCGGTATAGATAGACTTGTTATGATGCTTACAAATAAACAATCAATCAAAGATGTTATACTTTTTCCAGCTATGAGACCAAAAAAGTAAAGGATATAAATGAGCTTAAAAGAATTTGATAAAGATGTGTTTGATTTTATACAAAAAGAAACAATTCGCCAAGAGCTAAAGCTTGAAATGATAGCAAGCGAAAACTATACGCTAAAAGAAGTTATGGAAGCAGCGGGGTCTATACTTACAAACAAATACGCAGAAGGGTACCCAAACAAGCGTTATTATGGCGGATGCGAATTTGTTGATGAGATAGAAACTATAGCTATAAATAGATGTAAAAAGCTTTTTAATTGTGAGTATGCGAATGTTCAACCGCATTCAGGCTCTCAAGCAAATCAAGCAGTTTATACGGCTATTTTAAATCCTGGCGATGTAATTTTGGGTATGGATTTATCTCACGGTGGACATTTAACACATGGTTCAAAAGTAAGCTCAAGCGGTATTGTTTATCAAAGTCATTTTTATGGGGTAAATGAAAATGGTTTTATTGATTATGATGAGGTGGAGCGTATAGCTTTAGAGGTTAAGCCAAAGCTTATAGTATGCGGTGCTAGTGCTTATTCTAGAATAATTGATTTTGCTAGATTTAGAGCTATAGCGGATAAAGTTGGTGCTATGCTTTTTGCTGATATAGCTCACATTGCCGGACTTGTAGTAGCTGGACTTCATCCAAGTCCATTTCCACATGCTCATGTGGTTTCTTCAACTACTCATAAAACACTTCGTGGAACAAGAGGTGGGATAATTATGACAAATGATGAAGAAATATCTAAAAAAATCAACAAAGCTGTATTTCCTGGAATACAAGGTGGTCCGCTTATGCATATAATAGCTGCAAAAGCTGTTGGTTTTAAATATAATCTTAGTGATGAGTGGAAAAAGTATGCAAAAGGTGTTATTGATAATACTAAAGTTTTAAGTGATGAATTACAAAAGCGTAATTTTAAAATAGTTAGCGGTGGAACTGATAACCATCTTATTCTTGTTGATTTACTAGATAAAGATTATAGCGGCAAAGACGCTGAACAAGCACTTGAAAGAGCAGGTATTACCACAAACAAAAACAGTGTTCCAAAAGATAATAAAAGCCCATTTATAACAAGTGGTCTTAGACTTGGTGCAGCAGCTCTTACTGCTCGTGGAATGGGTATAGATGAGATGAAAATCATAGCTTCTTTTATAGCAGATGTTTTAGACAATATAAATGATGAAAACATAGCTTTAAAAATCAAGCAACAAGTAGAAGAGCTTTGTAAAAAGTTTGTAATTTATTAATTTAAGGATAGACATGATAAGCAATAACGATATGGCACTTATAAAGATGATAACTAGTCATTATTATATAAAGCGTCCAAACATAGTTAGTAAATTAGAGCATAATGGGAGAATGTATTTTAATAAATACGAGCGTGTTAATGAAATGTTAAGCCCATCTATAATTAAAGAACATCTTGAAAAAAAGATAACAGTTGCACATTCTTTAATAAGCGATAGAAATATAGTTGAAAACATAGTTTTTGATTATAATGGAACTCAAACGGAAAGATTTTATCATAGAGCTCAACTTATGCTTAGAGAAGAAGGATATATAAATTTTACAGCTTATAAAAGTAGTTCTTATGGGCATTTGCATTTATATATACATAAAGGTCATACAACTTTTGAAGAAGCTTGTCAGTTAGGAAATAAATTATCAGCTCTTTTATCGCAAAAGTTACCAAATCAATGGAGAGTTTTCCCAACTCTTGATTTACCAAGAGAGTATAATATTTTAGCACTACCTTATGAAGTATATCAAAAAGAACGCGGTGCTTCGTGGTCAAAACATATGTAAAGGAGATAGCATGGAAGAAAAAAACGAATTTAGTGATTTGATTTTAGATGATCAAAACAGTGGAAATAAAGCAAAAAAACTTTTGTTAAATGTTATTGTTATAGTTATTGTTATTTTGATAGCTATGGTTGGATATAAAATTTTTAGTAGTGATACAACAAATCAAGATGATTTAAACGAACAAAATTTAAATGCGAATTTTATAGCGCCAAAAGATAGTAATGATGATGAAAATGCGATAACAATTGTTAAGCAAGATAATGGAAGTTTTGATGACTTTAAAAACAACAAATTAGATGATATGGAAAAAATTAGCATATCAGAAGAAGGTGTGTATTATCCTGCAAATCAACAGACAAATAATCCAAAACCAACCCAAGCTCCTACTCCAAAAGTAGAGCCAGTTCAAGAGACTAAGTCTGTTGTAAAAATAGACCCAAAACCAGCTCCTACTCCAAAAGTAGAACCTAAAAAAGATATTTTTGATGTAGTGCAAACACAAAAACCAACAAAACAAGATATATCGCCTGTTTCAAAACCTAAAAAACAACCAGATGTTCAAACTAGTAGTGGAGTGCAAAAAGGTGCTTATGTGCAAATCTTAGCGGGTGATAAACTTGATTTAAGTTCAAGAGAAGTTAAAAACATCAAAGATAAAGGTTTTGATTTTGTGATATATAAAGACCCAAGCACAAACAAAGAAAAACTTCTTGTAGGGCCACACTCAGGTAAAGAGTTGGAAAACAAACTAAATGAAGTAAGAGCAAAAGTTAAAAAAGATGCGTTTATTTTTAGGGTAAAATAATTTGTATCATTTTTCTTTAATAGCAAAGCCAGTTCATCATTCTAAATCTCCTTTAATGCAAAACAAAGCATTAAAGGAGCTTGGTGTAAGTGGTGTTTATACTAGATATGAGTTAGAAAATAAAGACGACTTAAGGTCAAAATTTTTTTCTTTAGGACTAAATGGAGCAAATGTTTCTTTGCCATATAAAACAGATGCTTTGCTTCAAAGTGACTATCAAAGCAATTCTTCAAAAGCTATTTCATCGGCAAATACTTTAGTTTATAAAAATAATTTTTTATATGCTTATAATACAGATTTTTTAGGGTTTTTAGCATCTTTAGGATTGCTTGATAGTAAAACTAATTTTAAAAATGCTTTAATTTTAGGTGCCGGTGGAACGACAAAAGCTCTTGTATATGCGTTAAAACTTAAAAATATACAAACAACAATAGCAAACAAATCAAGCTCAAGATTTAAAGATTTTGATGTTAAGTGTGTTTTGTATGATGAGTTAGATTTAAACGACAAATACGATTTGATAATCAACGCTACATCAGCAAGCTTAGATAATCTTTTGCCTTGCGATGAAAATCTTTTAAAATCTTTGTTTAAAAAAGCTTTTTATAGCTACGAAGTAGGTTATTTTAAAAGCCCTTTTTTAAATCTTTTTAAAGAAATTAAAAAAGATGAAATATCAAACCAAAAAGCTTTTTATCAAGACGGAGCATATATGCTTTGCTATCAAGGAGCTTTTTCTTTGATGTATTTTCTTGGCTTGGTTAGTGATGATGAACAAGTATTTTTACAAGATGAGAATTTAAGAAAAAAAGCTTTTGATATAGCCAAAATTATGTATAATATCGCTTTTTTATAGACGGGTGTCCGAGCGGTTGAAGGAGCACGCCTGGAACGCGTGTAAGGTGAAAGCCTTCGAGGGTTCAAATCCCTTCCCGTCTGCCACAAATTACAAATCATATACAAATTTCGTTTGTTTGGGGATAATTTTTGTTGAAAATTTTGATTTTGCGTTACAAAAAAGTAATCTTTTCATCAAAACTTAAATAAAAACCATTATCAAAATTAAGGAAGAATTAAAACCATCAATGTAAAATACGCTCTTTTATTTTTTAAATAATATTATCTAATTTATTACGCATTTAAGATGTTTATTCAAAATTCCACTTTTAAATATTTTTGTACTTCTTAAAGACTTTATTTTAGTAATTGTTATTTTTAAAATTTTAAATATTTTATTATCAATTAATTTAGAAAGGATTAGTCTTGAAACTTACGAACAAGATTCCATTGTTGGTGGGAATTCCACTTATTTTATGTTTTATTGTGCTTGGAGTTGTTAATTATAACAATTCTAAAAATGATTCATATGTGGCTTTAAATCAAAGCAAGAAAAATACGCTAGATATCACAATGATGTATATTAATGCGTATTTTGCTGGTAAAAAACAATTCATTTCAGATTTGGTGAAAGAATTTGATGATATTAGCGTAAATGACGCTGAAGGCATTTTAAATACATTAGATAGATTTTATGGTGTATCTGGATTTGAGGCTGGTTTATTTTATGTAAGAGCTAGTGATGGCGTTATTTTTGAAAAAGTAGATAAAACTCGCAAAGCTCATATCTTAAAAGATACAGAGTATAGAAATGATAGTTGGTATAAAGAAGCGGTTGCTGAAGGTAGAGTAATAATCGGAAATGATGTTTTTTATAACGATTCTTTAGGCAAAAACGCTTCAACGATAGCAGCGCCTGTATTTAAAAATGGAAAGATTGTTGGTGTTATAGCTGGTGATGTCCCATTAGATGAGTTAAGAAACAATGTTTTATCTGTTAAAGCGTCAAAGACAAGCACTACTTTTGCTTTTGATAGCAAAAAACTTTTCACAATTTGTGCAGATAAAAGTCTTGAGCTAAAACAAGCAAGCATAGCTGATGAGATTAGTAAAAAATTACAATCAATCAGTGCTATGAAAAAAACAAGCGGTGAAATCACACCTATAGAATACAATTTTGATAATTCTGATAAAATAGCGGTTTGTACATATCATAGTGATTTAGATTGGACTATATGCAATACTAGCGATGTAGCAGAATTTAATGAAAGTTTATTTTCTTTAATAAAGCAAAATATAACACTATTTGTTGTTAGCTTGATAGTTATTTTGGCTATTTTGTTTTATCTAATAAAGCATTCATTACGCCCATTACAAATCATACAACAAGGGTTAAAAGATGTTTTTGCACTTATAAATCACGAAAGAAGCAGTGCTAACAAAATCAATCTTAATTCTAAAGATGAATTTGGTGTTATGGCTCATGATATAAACGAAAATATAGAAAAAACTATAAATTCTTTAAAGCAAGACACCAAAGC
>CAZYDK010000033.1:0-5720 GCA_964646025.1 uncultured Campylobacteraceae bacterium
ATGGTTGCGAGAGTTTAAAAGATAAACCGAATTTTTATGTAGATGAAGATAGATAAGATTTTTCTTAAAAAAGTTGCAATCTAAAGTATTTAAAAACAAACCACAAACAAACGAAATTTAGCAAATTTCGTTTGTTTAAAGAAGGTTACTGCTTATTAGCTTTGTTTTGTTTTTTGATTTGTTTTAGTTCTTCTTTAGCTTCTTTTTTAGCATTTTTTTCAGCTTTTTTAAGTTCTTTTTTGTTTAGCTTTTCTTTTTTATCTTGATATTTTTTGTCAAGTTTTTCTTGTTTTTTCTCTAATTTTTTACTTTTATCTTTGATTTTTTGTTTATCTTGCTCTATTTTTTTGGTTTCATAATCATATTTTGTATCTGATTTGATTTGTTTTAAAACATCACTATCTATCTTACCATCAACACATTTTTTACTTATCTCTTCTTTTTGAGTTTGAAGATACTCTAGCTTTAATGGGTTTTGAATTTTTTGTTTTGAAGTTTTTTGGATTTGCTCTTCAAGTTTATTTAAAACCTTATCACAAGATGTGCTACCAGCAAAAAGGGTAGACGCCAACGCTACGCTTAAAAATATCTTTTTCATAAAAATCCTTTATTTTAAATTTGGGTGAAATTATATCAAAAAAAGTAAAAATCATATCAAATTTCGTTTGTTTAAACAGCTCAAACAAACGAAATTTAAAACAATTTATTTATGATTGAAGTATTCTTGGATTTCTTTATTTATGTTTTTATTAGAAAAGATAATTTTAATCTCTATTCTTCTGCTAGCTTCTTTATCTTCTTTTCCATTTATAATTATCGGAGAAGAAAAGCTTCTACCACTAGCCATTAGTAGCTTTTGAAGTCTTTTATCAGAATTAAAAGAATATATAAAACTCATAACCTCATACGCTCTTTTTTGGCTAAGTTCAAGGTTATATATGTAGCTACCATCACTATCTGTGTGCCCTTCTATGATGATATTTTCTATATTATCATACAAGCTCTCATCATTTAAAATAGCGTCAAAATACTTACTAAGTGTTTTTTGCAGCTCTTCTTTTGCATCTTGTTTTAACATATAAGCACCGCTATCAAACAAAACAGTAGAAGGCAAAGACAAAGTTCCAGAAGAATCTAGCTTAACACCATCTAAGTGTTTTTGTAGATTTTCTACCAAAACCACATTTTTATTTAAAATATTATTGATTTTACCAGTTATTTGCTCGTTATGAAGCGTTAATTGTTTTATCTTGTCTTCTTTTTGGCTTAAATCATCTAAAAGCACTAAAATTTGCTTATCTTTTTCATCAACGCTACTTATGATTTCTTGAAGCTTATTTGATGTTTTTTCCAACTCTTTTGTTGCCATAATATATGTTTTTGATAAAATCTCTTCGTTTTTAGTATGCTCATCTATGATTTTTTCAAGCTCTTTTTTCTTGTTTTGTTCGCTAAGTAGTTCACTATAAGTTTTTTCTAGCTTCTCGCCAAGCTCACCAACGATTTTTTCCTTTTTAGCCAAATCTTCTTTACTTTTTATAAGGCTCTTTTCTTCATCATCAAGCTTTTGTTTTATAAGGCTTAAATGCTCTTGAGATAAAACATATTTTACAACAATCATTCCAATTAAAAGAATAAAAATAAACATAAGCCCAGCCATTAAATCAGCATAAGCTATCCAAAAATTATGATTATTCTCCTTATTGCTCATTTACCTTTTCCTGATTGCTTATCTTGTTTAACACTTCATCTGTTTGTTTAAAAGTATCTTTTATATCATCTTTTAAGCCTTTTAAATCTTCAAAGTTACTAAAACTAGCACTCTCTTCAGCATAAATTTGCTTAAAATTTGCAACGCCTTCAAAAAGCTGAGTTTTAAACTCTTCTTGAAGTTCTTTTTGACTAGCTATGGCTTGTTTTGAGTAGTTTTCCAAAGTAGTGTTAAGTCTAGCTATGGCGTTTTCAAACCCAACCATATTTCTTTCAAGTTTGTTAGATTTTTCGTTTGTTAAATCCAAAAGCCTGTTGTATTGTTCGCTAAAAGTAAAGCTTATTCTTTCCATATTTGTATTAAGAGTTGTTATCGCTCCTAACATCTTAGAATATGTTTTTGCCAAATCAACCTGCTCTCTTTGGCTTTTTGTTATCTCATGCATAGTGTTTTTGATAGTTTCCGTGCTAAGCTTAACAGCCTTTTCTTCTGTAGCCAAAATATCTGTAAAAATCTTAAACTTCTTATCAACACTTTTATCAAGCTCTTTAAAAAACTCAGCATTGCTTACATGCTTAAAAATATATCCTATCTGCTCAAAATGTTCTAAACTTTGTTCTGTGTATCTTTTTTCTATTTCTTCTTTTGTCCAAAAAAAGCTAGTTGTAGCATTTTTTTGTCTGTTTATGATTTTATTAAACCTACTCATACCAAATTTTTCAAAAAACATCCACCAAATAGCTAGAAAAATACCATAAATTGACACATAAAATGCGGTAGAAACACCGTTTAGTAAAAGACTGATTTCTTTTTCTAACCCAACAGTATCGCTTGAGCTAAAATTTGGCATAGATAAAGCTATACTAATAAAAGTCCCTAAAATCCCAAGCATAGGAAAAATAGCAGCAGCTATTGAAGAATACTGCTCGTTTCTTAAATTTGTCAAAAAACCTTTAGCAAATTCATCAAAACTTGCATTTGATTTTGTTTCTTTTCCTATCGTTAAAAAATGCTTGATTATGTATTGTTTTAATTTTAATTTAAATTCTTCTTTTGAACTATCAAACATATTTGCTGCAAAAAATGCATTATGTCTTGCAAAAATCAAAGATATAAAACATATAAAACCCATCATCAAAACAGTATGCAAATGCACCCCAAACTGCAAAACCTCAAAATAAGATAGCAACGCTAAAGAATAAATTCCAACAGGAAATAATGCTAAACATATATATGCAAAAATACCACCAGAACCTCCAGAGCTTTCAGGTAGCACTAAATTTGTAAAGTTATCATTTCTAATATCCATTTTTACTCACCTAAAACCCCCCACAAAGGGGGTTATGATATCAATTTTTATTTATGCAGTTTAAATCACTATATGCAACCAAAAGTCTATCTTTCATAGACTTTTCGCCTTCTTTTAGCCAAACTCTTGGGTCATAGTATTTTTTATTTGGCTTATCATCGCCTTCTGGATTGCCAATTTGTCCTTGTAAATAGGCTCTATTTTTACTCTCATAAGTTCTAACCCCGTCCCAAAAAGCCCACTGAGTATCTGTGTCTATATTCATTTTGATTACGCCGTAAGAAATAGCTTCTTTTATGTCTTTTAACTCGCTACCGCTTCCACCGTGAAAAACAAAATTTACACTCTTATCAAGACCTGTTTGAGCTTTTAAAAAATCTTGAGAATTTTTTAGTATTTTTGGACTTAAAACAACATTTCCTGGCTTATAAACACCGTGAACATTACCAAAACTAGCCGCTATGGTAAAATTATCACTAATTTTTTTAAGCTCATTATAAGCATAAGCAACATCTTCAGGTTGAGTATAAAGTTTAGCGTTGTCAATACCTGTATTATCCACCCCATCTTCTTCCCCGCCAGTGCACCCAAGCTCTATTTCTATACCTATTCCAAGCTCATTAAATTTCTTAAAATAATCACAAGATATAGATATGTTTTCTTCTAAACTTTCTTCACTCAAATCAAGCATGTGAGAGCTAAAAAGTGGTTTTTTATGGGTTTTATAAAAATCTCTTGAAAGCTCTAGCATACCATCACACCAAGGAAGAAGTTTTTTAGCTGCATGGTCAGTATGAAGCACCACACAAACACCATAATGCTCCGCTAAAGCATGAACTTGCAAAGCTCCAGCATAAGCACCAATCACACCGCTATCACTAAGCCCACTAGCACAAAACTTTGCACCACCATTGCTAAACTGTATGATGATAGGAGAATTAGCTTCTTTTGCAGCCATTAAAGCAGCGTTTATTGAGCTACTACCAACAACATTTACAGCTGGTATTGCAAAGCCATTATCTTTTGCGTGATTATAAAGTCTTAATAAATCATCGCCATAAATCACACCTGGCTTTAAAAAACTCATTACACCCATTACTTAAACTCTATTTTTGATTTTTTCATAAAATTTTCTTGTTGTTGTTGTAAAGATTTTTTATATTTATCCATTTTAAGTTGGAAAGCTATATTATCTTTAGCGTCTTCTAGGCTGATAGTTTGGTCTTTTGATTCATTAATTTTAAGGATAACATGATAACCAAATTCTGTTTTTACAGCTTTGCTTACTTCTCCAACTTTTAATTTTACAGCACCACTAACAAATTCTGGAGCAAATTTTCTACCATTTTGCATAGTACCTTCTTTATCAAACACTGGTAAAACACCACCTGAGTTCTTAGCTTCTGGTTCTATAGACTTTGTTTTTGCTAATTCTATAAATTTTTTAGCTAAAGCATCATCTTTTAAATCTTTAAGTTGCTTGATAATCTCATTTGCTTCTTTTTCTGTTTTTACTAAAATATGTGCTACTTGATTTTGACCTTTCACTAAAAATAACGACTTGTTTGCATCATAAAAATCTTTTATCTCTTTATCGCTAACTTTTTGTGCTTCCATACTTTTTTGTGTGTAATATCTTAAAAGTAATTCATCTGATTGTTTTTGTAAAGCTTCTTTAAATTCTTTTTGTTGGTCAAATTTTTTAGCCTTAGCTTCTTTTAACACCTCTTGAGCAAATAAAAAATCAGCTATCGCTTTTTCTTGGTCTTGCTTGTTTAGATTTAAAATACTAATCGCTTGTCCTGTTGGCAAAATAATAGGGTCTATATCTTTTTCTGTAATTGTTTTTCCATTATAAACTGCTAAATCTTTAGCGTTAAGTCCTATAGCAAAAACTGCACAAGCTGCTAATAATAATGTCTTTTTCATGCTAATCCTTTAAAAAATAAAATAATTTTAATTATACTTATAATTTTTAAAAAAAAGATTACAAAGATATCGGTGAAAATATGAAAAAACAAGAAAAAATTAGTTTTATAAAAACAACGCTTTTGCAAAAATACAAAAACGCTAAATCAGAGCTTAATTATAACAATCTTTATGAGCTTATAGTTGCTGTAATGTTATCTGCTCAATGCACAGATAAAAGGGTCAATATCATAACTCCAGCACTCTTTAAAGCATATCCAAATATACATTCTTTGGCAAATGCAAATTTATCTAGCCTAAAAACTTTTATAAACTCTTGTTCGTTTTTTAACAATAAAGCCATAAATCTTATAAAAATGGCAAAATCAGTCGTAGAAGACTTTGACGGAAAAATACCACTTGAGCAAACAAAACTAATGAGCTTAGCTGGTGTCGGTCAAAAAACAGCTAATGTGGTTTTGATTGAATACCTAAATGAAAATAAAATGGCTGTTGATACTCATGTTTTTAGGGTATCTCATAGGCTTGGTCTTAGCAAAGCTAAAACTCCAGAACAAACAGAACTTGATTTAACAAAAGCTTTTAAAACAGAGCTTAACTATCTTCATCAAGCAATGGTATTATTTGGTAGATATGAGTGTAAAAGCGTTAAACCAAATTGCAAAAATTGTCCATTTACTAATATTTGCAACGAATATAAAGTGGCTAAATGAGCTAAATTTCGTTTGTTTAGGCAAAAGCCATATTTAACCACCAAACAAACGAAATTTA
>CAZYDK010000033.1:5820-13598 GCA_964646025.1 uncultured Campylobacteraceae bacterium
CCAAACAAACGAAATTTAAAGCAATAAATACTTTAAAATATCATTTATCAAGCTGTATGTTTTTTAAAAAATTTTCAACACCTTTTTTAGTATCTTTTTTCTGCTCTTCTTGAAGCATTATTTTATGGTTTTGCTCCGCAACTTTGTTTTCATCTGCAAAAAACACAAAGCTAAATCCAAAAACCACAAGCAAAACAATACCTATTAAAACCAAAAAAATCATCTAAAACCCTATGTTTTTTTCAAATTCTTTTAATCTTTTATGTATACTTCTTAGCTCAGTAATCGTAGTCCAGTTTGTAGTAAGAACGCTAAAACTAGAGCGAACTTTGCTAAAAGCATTGCTAATTTGCATTAAAACTCCAAGAGTGATAAGTCCTGTAAAAAGATTACCCCCAACAAGCAAAAACGCAAAAATCACCATAAATTGCTCATAAATATAAAGCCAAACATCAAAATACCCATAATGCAAAAAAAGTCTTTTATAATTAAACTTAAGCCCCGTAAAAAGCTCTATCATAGTATCCATACTAGCATAGTTTTTCTTATCATCTTCTGCATAAACAAGCTCTTTTCTAAAACTAGCTTCTGCTTTTTGGTTGTTATACTCAAGATGTGGCAACTTAATACCCACAAACCAACTTATAACAAGCCCACCAACACTAGCCACCACCGACCAAGTAACAAGCGCATAATCACCAGTAAAAAAAGGAACTGCTACTCCCTTACCCACCGCATAAAGTATAGGAACAAACGCTACTAAAGTCATAAGCGCTCTAAGAATGCTAACTCCCATACTCTCAACAATTCTAGCAAATCTATAAATATCTTCTTGCATACGCTGACTTGAGCCTTCTATATCTTGTTTTACGCTTTTCCATTTGCTAAGATATGCAAAAGTCATAGCCTCTCTCCAAGCAAAAGTAAAAAGCCTTGAAAAATACCCTATAAAAGTAGCTATCAAAACATAAGGAAACGCTAGATACAAAAACTTCACTATGGCATTTTTAAACTGCTCATATGTGCTATATGTCGCAAGCTCTACTTCCTCGCCTTTAAGCGGTGGTGCTTTTTGAAGCAAATCATAAAACATTCCATACCATTCATTCATCATAACATTGATTTTAGTTTGAGCAAAAATCCCTAAAAATATAACAAGCACACCACCCCAAGCCCACAAAGCCCATTTTTTAGACCAAAAAAACGACTTAAACACTACTTTTTCCCTATATTGTCTATAAATTGTTTTGCTTTTTTTGCTAATTTTTCGCCTATATTTTTAGCATCTTTACTTCTTAGCTCATTATATCTAGCTCTAGCTGTTTGTTTTGCTTCTTCTAGCTCTTTTTTTATAGTGTTTATTTTTTCATGGGTTTTTGTTGTTATAAGCTTTAGTCTGATGTTTTCTGTAAGTTCTGCAAAAATTCTTTTAGATTTTGCAAATGTTGTGTCTAGGTTTTCTTCAAGCAAAGTTTTTAAAACCTTGTTAGCACTATTATCATACTTACTAAACTCATATAAAAGCTTTGTAAAATCTCTTTCAAAACTAACAAGCATTAAAGCTTTTTTTTGCAACTGCTCTTCTATAAGCTCATATTCTAACTCTTTTTTAAGTCTTTCAAGTGATTTAAAAATACCTTCATATATACCAAAAACACAAGAAGAAACTATATTTTGTGTATAGTTTTTCCACTCATTTGCTATCTCTAGTGCTGGATTTAATATGCTTTTTGCAATATTTATAGCTCTTTCGTTACTAAACTCACCCTCGCATAAAGTAAGATAAAACATATCTGCACTAATATTTTTTATCTTATCATCAACCATAACACCTTGTTCAAGCACAGCTATAATAGCACTTGATACCGTTTCTTGCATCATACCAAGTAGTTCCATATCATAAAGCTTTGCTTCATCAAGAAGTTCACTTTTTACCTCAAAGCTTTCAAAAATATCATAAATTTTATATCTTAGTTGTTCTTTTTTATCATTAATTTTACTTCTTAGCATATTTAGCTTTTCTATATCATCATAAATTGATTGCTCGTCTTTATGTATAAAAGCTTTTGTTATGGCTCTTATAAGCTTTGTTTGATTTTGCTCATTTAACATATTTTTATTTTTAAGGCAAAGTTCAAAAGATGTATAAAATTCTTTTGGACTATACCCACTTTCTTCTATTTCTGATAAAGTAAGCTTATAAGCTAATTTATAAATATCTGCTGTATCTAAACTTGTTTCAAATATCTTTTGCAAATCTTTCATTTGTATCCTTTATAAAACATATTTACAATTTTGCTTTAACAAAGCAAATATATCTAATCTCATCTTCTCATCTTCAACATTTAGTTTTAAATTATAACTAGTGTATTTATCTGTATGTTTTGACACAGATAGTTTAAACGAAACATTGATTAATTTTTTTATAAACTCATCTGCATTAATACTTTTATCTAGTATTATCTTATACTCCCATTCGCAAGGATAATCTATATTTGGCTTATTATCACAAAAACTATCTTGTAAAGTCACTTTTTCCTCCTGTTTTTTTCTCTAGTTTTATATCATCAAGTATCATAGCCTTATCTATAGCTTTTACCATATCATAAATTGTTAAAAGCGATACACTAACACCGTGTAAAGCTTCCATTTCAACGCCAGTCTTTCCGTCGCATTTTACTTCGCAAGTAACGATAAATCCACTTTTATCATCAAGCTCGTTTATATCAATATCTACTTTATTTATATTTATATTATGGCACATAGGAATAACACTACTTGTATTTTTTACAGCCATTACTCCAGCAACAATTGCAGTTTGTATAACAGCACCCTTTTTACCGCTAGCATTTTTAACGGCTAAAAAAGCATCATCACTCATATATATTTTTCCACTAGCTATTGCTGTTCTATGGGTTATATTTTTATCTCCTACATCTACCATTTTTGGATTATTTTTTTCATTTAAGTGAGTAAGTTGCATAACAAATCCTAATTTAAATTAACTTTTAATTATTAAAATGATATATTTTTACGCTTTAAAAAATCATAAGGACATAACAGTGAGTGAAATTTTTATCACAAACAACGACATTTTAAAACAACCTTTATTTTTATATGAAGAAGATGAATTTGATGACTATGAAGATGAGTTTGATGATGATTTTATGGATTATGATGATATATCATATGAAGATGACGAAGAAAACTATGAAGATAGTGATGAAGTAAGTCTTGAAGATGAATTTAGTGATGAATTAGAAGAAGATTATGATGATGAGTATGGATATAATTACGATGAAGATGATTACAGCTACATGTAATAAAGGTTAAAAACTTTGGAAGCTTTAGATAATTATTATCACGCCAAAATACATATCAACAATAAAAGAAGTATTATTGATGAAGTTATATATGCGTTTGAATGTTTTATCACTAAAAAAGTAACATTTAAACAGCTTTATCTACTTTTACTACTTTCAACTTGTGTTGTGTATTTTGCATATAGCTGCGTATATATCATATTTGGATTATACTTTGTTGCTGCACTAGATATAGCATATCTTTTAATAGCAGGATTTATAATAAGCCTTTATTTTAATAAAAACTTTTACATTATTTGCACACTTTATGTATATATAGGAAGCCATATATGTATGGCTATACTTTTATACATCTTTGGTTTTGCCTCTGGTATGTGGTTTTTTATCATAATGATGATATATTTTAGCTCAGTTGTAACACTAGAAAATTTCAAAACGTCAAAATTGCTTTTTTTAGCTCAACTTGCAAATTTAATAATCTTATATCTTCTTGATGTTTTTGTATGGGCTCCTAACAGAGAAATCAATGAAGAGCTTTTGCATATTTTATATATTTTTGCATTTGTTAGTGCGATGAGTATATATGTTGCATTATCCGTGCTTTGCAATATAGACGGTATTTCATCTTTTGAAAAAGCAAGAGCTGAAATAAACGACATGCTAAATCAAACCACAAAAAGCAGATATGATTTAGTATATAAAAAATACTTTATAAACACTCTTAGTATACTTTTAAACAACCATAGTAAAGAAAGCCAAAACACGCATTTTGTCTTACTTGATTTAAGTTATAAAGCAAAATACAAAAACAGTCTATCAAAAGAAAATATAAACTTAAGAGTTGATTTAACAATAACACAAGCTATAAAAACATATTTTCCAAATACAACATTTATTTCACATTGGAATAAAAATCAATTTATGTTTATTCTTTTTGACAAAGAAGATGACCATGTTTTCATGATTATGCAAATTTTTATCAGAGAGTGCAAAAAAAGGCTTCAAAACCTATCTTTTGATGAAATTTATCAAACAAACTGCACTTGTGCTTGTGCTAAATTTGGAAACTTTGCAAAAATTAACCTAAAACAAGCAATTTATGAAACAGAAAATTTATTACAATTAAGTAAAAATTACGGCAATGACTCTATATTTGTAGCAAACTATACAAAAAAAGAAGAAGACTAATGAATAGTAAAACACAAGAAGAAAAACCAAAACAAATCAACACAACAAGTATGGAGTTAAGAGAAAAGCTAATAGAAGTTGTTAAAACCACTTATTTAGGGATTACATTAATAAGAATTGTAACACTATTTATATCAATTTTTATCCTACACAACAGCAATCTAACTCAAACATGCATAGTTAGCATTTGTGCCTATATAGCTTTTTTTATAATTACTCACTCTAAAAAATACTATGAATTTTATTATCTAAACTTTTATTTAATGCATTTAGAGGTTTGTTTTTTTACATATAACTTTATAAGCTCTTGTGGATTTGGATATGGTTTTGAAATACAAATCATCATAATGTTAGCTTTATCATACTTCACATCTACGCAAAGCAAATTCTTATCATATTTACTTTTTGTTTTAGAAGCAACATTGTTTATATACATGTATGTTGCTTTTGGCGCTGATTATAAAATCTATGATTACTTAAAACCAATGTGTTTTGTATCAAACATAGTGCTAATATCTTTAGTGTTTTATAAAATCCAAGATACTTTTAAGATAGGAAAATTTTTAAAGGCAATGACATCTGCAAACCAAAGAAAATACTTTGAAAGCAAAAGCTCAAACGATAAATTGACAGAAACCTTAAATATATACTCTTTTAGAGAGTTAATAGTTATAAAATTTTTATCAAACGATACGGTAATCATCAACAACATATCATTTATAGCTATAAACATACAAGATTTTAAATCAATCAACGATAAACACGGATATGAAGTTGGCGATGAGATTTTAAAAATCTTTGCAAAAACACTTAAAAACAACTGCGAAAACGACCAATTAATAGCAAGAATTGGCGGAGATAAATTTATAATAGCTATCTTTAATGAAGATGAAGAATATGTCAAAAAACTAGCATACGCTATAAAAGATAGCACCAAAATGAACCAATTTACAAGGTATAAAGTTGAATTAAAATTAAATGTAGGTATATCTTTTGCAAACTTCCCAGACTTTGAGCAAATCAACAACATAATTCAAGAATCATTACAAAATATGGAGCGTTGCAAAAGCAAACAAGGATTTATGCATTTTAGCATATATAAAGATTTAAGCGGCAGCGAGTCTATGGGGGGGGGTAATTATGGGTTTTAGATATTAGCCTTGTTTACTAAAATATATGCTATATTTTTATAAATAAATCAAAGGAGAATAAAATGAAAGAAAAAATCAAGATTTTAATGATAGAAGATGATAGCGAACTAGCACTAATACTTAAAGAATATTTAGAAGAAAAAGCTAGTCTTGAAGAAGGAAATCCTGAATATATAGTAAATGTAGCAGATGACCCATTTAATGGTATTAGTGAACTTGGGCTGCATGATTATGATATCTTGATACTAGATTTATCTTTACCTGGTCTTGATGGGCTTGAGGTTTGTCAAGAAGTAAATGCAAAATACCCACATATACCAATCATCATTTCATCTGCAAGAAATGACATAACAGATAAAGAAAAAGCATTTAATTATGGTGCGAGTGATTATATGCCAAAACCATACAATCCAAAAGAACTAGCATTGCGTATAAAAAACAACCTAAAAAAAGCTAGAGTTGAAGTAGAAAACTCAAAAAAAATCTCAACAAACAAACCTTTAGTATGCGATATGGATAAGCGTGTAATTTACCTTAGAAAACAAGAGCTTAAACTAACAAATGCAGAATTTGACATATTAGCCTACCTTATCAAAAGAGACGGTGGCACAGTAAAAAGAGAAGAGCTTATTTATAATTGCGATAGTATAAATGAAGAATCAAACAATAAAAGCATAGATGTTATCATAAGCAGAATTAGAACAAAAATAGGCGATGATAGTAAAAATCCAACCTTCATCCAAGCTGTGCGTGGCATAGGCTACAAGCTTTTACAATAAGCACTTTTATGAAACTTAGTATTAGCTTTACTGTTACCTTTATCTTTGCATTAGCTATCGTAACAAATGCGGTAGCTTTTGCATGGCTTATATCTATAGATTCTACGCATTATAAAAATGAACTTAACAATAGATATTCTTTTTTAGCTAGCACAAAACTTTTTGCATATTCAAACATACTTCCTAAAGATAAGGTTAAAGTGCAATTTGAACGCCTAAATATGCAAGAAATAAAAGACCCAAAACAAGTATCTTACATAGTAAAAAACTCAAAACAACTAGCACACGATAACAATGAGCTAGGAAGTAGCGCTTTATTACTTTTTCAAAATAAGCATTATCTATATATAGTCTCAAGAAATAACATACATCAAGAGCTTTATATGGACTTAGAATACACACAATACAAGCATTTTAAAAACTACATATTAACTTTTTTAGTTTTTACAAGTTTTGCCATAGCTTATGTTTTTATCATTAGAAAGCTATATCCACTAAAAGCACTTAAAAAACAAATCAACAAATTCGCACAAGGTCAGTTTGACAAGATAGAAAATGTTGGAGATGGCGAAGATGAGATAAGCGAGGTAGCAAAAGCGTTTTATGATGCTTCTGTGCAAATTAGCAAAATGAACAGCTCAAGAAAACTTTTTTTAAGAAATATCATGCACGAGCTTAAAACCCCTATCACAAAAGGTAGAATTACAATAGAAATGATAGAAGAAGGAAAATACAAACTAAGACTTAGAGAATGCTTTTTAAGACTTGAAACACTTATAAACGAATTTGCTTCTATAGAACAAATTACATCTGGGCTTGGAACAGCAAATAAAACTTGCACTAGCATAGAAAATGTCTTAGAAGAAGCAAAAGATAAATCAATGTGTGATGACAAAAATATACAGATAGATTTTGTTGATTCTTACTTTGTAAATGTTGATTTTAAGCTATTTGCAACAGCTATTAAAAATATGATAGATAACGCTATAAAATACTCTCCAAACAGGCATGTAAAAATCATAGTCAAAAAAGACAAAATAGAGTTTTTAAACTGCGGTAAAGGACTTGATAAGGCACTAGAGCACTACCAACAAGCGTTTATGAGGTCAGGAGTAAATGAAAACGGAAGTTGTGAAAGCAGCTTTGGACTTGGACTTTACATCGTTAGTGCTATCTTAAAAGCACATAATTTAAAGCTAGAATACTCATACATAAACGACATAAATTGTTTTAGCTTTGTGGATATAAACACCATAAAATGCGATAAACCAAACACATAAGCCCAAACAAACGAAATTTAGTCAACGCTTTAATAATCCAATCAAAACACCCAAATT
>CAZYDK010000034.1:0-13035 GCA_964646025.1 uncultured Campylobacteraceae bacterium
TGGGCTGATTTGCTTTCGTGGTTTACAAAAGAGAAGAAATCATAAAGCCCTTTTTCTATAACACTTATCGGACGAATATAATGTCTAATAATAGCTATAACAATACCTAAAATTATCACTAAGCTAACAACAAACAATGTTATATTTTGCTTAAGTATAGCAACTAAGCTCTCATCATAATCAGCCATTGTATTTGTGCTACATACAGACCAGTTAAGCCTATCATATTGTTTACAAATAGCTGTTTTTGTCTCTCCGCCAAACGTATATTCTATAGGTCCAAAAACATGATTTTTTATATTGTCATCTAGGTGGCTTTTTATCACTGGAATCACATCATGCTTTTTAAGCTCAAACTCATGATTTTGATGGATAACAAATCTATCTTTTTTATCAAAAGCAAAAATTGAGTTTGTAGGACTAAATTTTAAAGATAAAACATTATCTTTTAAAGGTTTAATTCCTAAATCTCCACCAATTACAGCTACCATTTTACCATTTTGATACACAGGTGCAAATATTGTTGCAACAACAGTTTTCAATCTATCATCAAAATAAACATCACCTGCTATACCAGCTTTTCCATTGTTATTTACAGCATCATTATACCAAGGTCTAGTTCTTGCGTCCATACCACTAATAACATAAGATGATTTTGTATCATCTTTATAAAAAACCTTACCATCGCTAGCCCTTGCAACATATAAAGCATTTAAACCCGATGGAGCAAATAAAGTATCTAGTTTTTCAAGTATACGACTTTCATCATACATACTACCTTCACCTATGATTGCCGCGAATTTCTCACTAAAATTAAGCTTACCTGCAAAATAAGCATCAACATAAAGCATAGTAGCATTTAAAGCATTCTTTTTACCATCATCTGCATAATGTATAGCATCTGATTTTGAAGAATTATAGTTAATAATACCTATAACTATAAAACATACAACCAAAGGAATGCTTAAAAGCAACGGAATTTTGTTTGACAGTTTCATAATAAATCCTTTCATAAAATAACAAATTATTATTTTTATTTTAAAATTATGTCTTAACTAAAATAATAAAAATCTTATGCAAATCATTATAGCTGCATTAGATACACAATATCGATTATATAGCTTAAAAATTTATGAAAATATAACATTAAGATTAAATATAACAACTAAGTTATAAAGCCAAATTATACTATAATAATTAAACAAAAATATAACCAAAACAGATAAAAATAATGATTTTTAAACATAAAAAGGAAATATATGCTAGAAATTTTTGCAAATGATTTTGTTAGGGACGCATTTTTAGCCAGTGTTTTTATAAGCATATCTTGTGGGCTTATAGGAACTTTAGTAGTAATTAACCGCTTTGTGGGAATGGCTGGTTCTATAACGCATGGTGCTTATGGTGGGCTTGGGTGTGCGGTATTTTTCTCTTTGCCACTTTTACCTAGTGCTATGGTTTTTACTATATTTTTGGCTTTTTTAATGGCTTATCTTACTAAAAAATACCCACAATCATCTGATAGTGTTATAGGTGTGATTTGGGCTTTTGGAATGAGTGTTGGGATTATCATGATAGACCTTAGCTCGCAAAAAGCTACGGAGCTTTTAGGGTTTTTGTTTGGTAGTATTTTTTTAGTATCAAAAGAAGAAATGTTTTTGATAGGTTTTTTTGCATTTTTGTTTTTATTTTGTTGTATGATTTTTTATAAACAATTTTGTGCGATTAGCTTTGATAGTGATTTTGCAAAACTTCGTGGAGTAAATACTACCTTTTTTTACTATCTTTTAATAGCATTGATTTCAATTTGCATAGTAATTAGCATAAGAGTTGTTGGACTTATACTTGTTATAGCACTTTTTTGTATACCTAGCTTTATAGCTAGTTCGTATTTTAAAAGACTTGGAAGCATTATGGCTTTTAGTGTTTTTTTAAATATATTGTTTTGTTTTTTAGGAATATTTATTAGCTATGAATACAATTTAAGCGGTGGAGCTTGTATCATACTTGTGGCTTCTTGTGTGTTTTTCTTAAACTTTTTTGCGTTAAAATTTATTAAACTTATAAAGGAAAATTAATGAAAATATCAAAAATCAATCCAATATCTAAAGAAGATTTAGAAAAAGCTGGTTTTTCTTGGCATACAGATACTGATGGTAGTAGCTATATAGATGATGAGATTATAAGCATAAGTGAAGCTGAGGCAAACGCTTATTATGAAGCTTGTAATGAGCTTTATGATATGTATGTAGCAGCGGCTGAATATGTGATAGAAAATGAACTACTCTGTGAAATCGGGATACCTTTTAATCTTCACCAAATCGTAAAAGATAGCTTTGAAAATGATGTCCATTGGCATATTTACGGAAGATTTGACCTTGCTGGTGGTCTTGATGGAAAACCAATTAAGCTGATTGAATTTAATGCAGATACTCCTACATCACTTTTTGAAAGTTCATTTTTGCAATGGCTTTTGCTTGAAAAAAATGGCATTAATTCTGACAAGCAATTTAACAATATTTATGATGCTTTAGTGGATAATTTTAAAAGACTTGTTGTTTTAGATGGAGATTTAGATGAGTTTAAGAAGTATTATGAAGGGTGGAAAATACTTTTTTCTAGCATTAGCGGAAATGATGAAGAAGAAATAACTACAAGATTTTTACAAAGTGCAGCAGATGAAGCTGGTTTTAAAACAGCTTTTGAGTATATAGAAAATGTTAGCTTTAGCGAAGATGGTGTTTTTATCGGTGATGAAAATTACGAATACTTTTTCAAGCTAATACCTTGGGAAAGCATAGCCATAGAAGAAAGCGAACTTGCTATGCTACTTACCAAAATCGTTCAAAATCAAAAAGCAATCATATTAAATCCAGCTTATACGCTTATATTTCAAAGCAAAAAAATACTAAGTATTTTATGGAAACTATATCCAAATCATCCGCTTTTACTAGAAACTAAAAACTCACCATTAAACAAAAAGCAAGTTAAAAAACCAACTTTTGGAAGAGAAGGTGCGAATATAGAAGTACTTGATAGTGAGCTAAATATCCTTGATAGCAAAGATGGAGAGTATGTAAATAATGGCTTTGTATATCAAGAGTATGTAGATTTTTTAGAGCATAATGGATATAAATATCAAGCGGGGGTATTTTTTGCCTATGAAGCTTGTGGGCTTGGGTTTAGAAAGGCAAAAGGTATCATTGACAATATGTCAAAATTTGTCGCTCATAAAATAGAAAACTAAATCAAAAAATGCAAAGATATATCATCTTTGCATTTATCCAAACAAACGAAATTTAAAGCTACAGCACTAGTAACACACTTTGTTTACACAGACAAAATTAAATCTAAAACACAAAGTAAAAACTTTATAATACTGTTTATGAAAATTATAAATTTCGTTTGTTTTGGCTGCTTATCTTCAATATCAAACAACTTAAAAGGATAAAACAACACCCTAAATCTAGCAACTCTAAGAAACAATCTCAAATTGACATTGAAGCTAACAGTTACAATAAATGCTTTCAATTTTAGCATATACGGCTCAAACAAACGAAATTTAAAATCTAAATAAAATAACCAATCAATAAAAGCTAAATTATTAAAAAACAACTACTTGATAAAAATAGTTTTAAATAAATCAATAATGATATTAATGCAATTAATTTTCACTCCAACTAGCTCTAAATCTACTAAAACAATCTAAAATAAAATATTAAAAAACCCACAATATCGCCCACCACAATCCAACTTCAATCTAAACAAACAAACGAAATTTAAGAAATACTTTAATTTACTTTATATATTAATAAATCAAAACAATAAAAATACAAATATACTAAAAATCAAAAATTAATTAAATTTCGTTTGTTTGGGTGATTTAAATTCATGGTTAGTGTTTTATTTTATTCTTGCAATTTTTATATTTTAAGCAAAATGAATTTTTACATATTAAAACTAATTTGATTTTTAATCTAACTTTATAATTTTCATAATTAAATTTCGTTTGTTTGAGCAATCAAAACAAATTATGATAATAAAACTTTTTCAACCCTATCTTTTGTATCTAATGATGAAATACTTAGCCTTATAATCGAATCATCAATAGCTAGTAAATTATGAACAACATTTGCAGGTAAAGATATGCTATCAAGTTGATTTAAGATTATAACACCATTATCTTTTATGCCAAATTCAACACAACCTTTTAAAACTTGAACAACAATATCATGAGAAGTTTTATGGTCTTTTAGGCTACAGTTTTTAGGAAGTATAATTTGTATCTCTTTAGAATACGAAGTTGTAGTTATCTGAGAAATTTTAACCTTATCAAACTCTTTTATGTCCCAAGAGTTTTTATGATATTTTGTAGTAGAAAAAATCATCAAATCTCCTTATAGTTTTTGTAAATATTACAAAAACTATAAAAGCATTATGATGATTTATATCAATTATATTAGCGTTTAAGTTCTTTAATTCTAGCAGCTTTACCGCGTAATCTTCTAAGATAGAACAATCTTGCACGGCGAACTCTACCACGGCGAACAACAGTAATACTTTCTAAGCTTTCAGAATAAATTGGGAAAATTCTCTCAACACCTACGCCATTAGCACCTATTTTTCTAACCATAAATGTTTCATCAACACCAGAACCACGGCGAACTATACAAATACCTTCAAAATTTTGAACTCTTGTTTTATCGCCCTCTTTAATCTTAATAGCAAGTTTTAATGTATCACCAGCTCTAAACTCTGGAACTTCCCTACCTTGAATTTGATTTTTCTCAAATTGCTCTATGTATTTATTTTTCATGATAAATCCTTGAAAATGCTTGATATTTTATAAATAAATCCGGACGGAAAAATTTTGTTTTAAAAGTCGCTAGATTTTTTTTTAAAAGGGTGATTTTAGTATGATTACCCTTTATAAAAACTGAATTTGATTTTAGTTTAAGCTGATTTTTTTCAAAAATCAAAGGTTTTGCAAAACTTGGAGCCTCTAAAAGATTGTTTTCAAAACTTTCTTCTATCAAACTTTCGTTGTTACCTAAAACATTATTTATGTTTCTAGATATCGCGTCACAAAAGCTAAGACTAGCAAGCTCACCACCGGTAAGTATAAAATCACCCAAAGAAAAGACTTCATTAGCAAAATACTCAACAACTCTTTCGTCAATTCCTTCGTATCTACCACACACAAAACAAATGTGTTCTTTATGGCTTAATCTTTTTGCATCATTTTGATTGAATTGTTTTGCGCTAGGCTGAGCAAATACAAAGTGTGTGTTTTTATCTTTTTGGTATATATGATTTAAACAATTAAAAAGGGGTTCTATTTGCATAAGTAGTCCCGCTCCCCCTCCAAGCTTATAATCATCTACTTTCAAATACTTATTTTCAGTAAAATCTCTAGGGTTATAAAAATCAATCTCTATCAATTTATTATCTAAAGCTCTAGCTAAAATAGAATGCTGAAAATAAGGTTTGATGAGTTCTGGAAAGATACTTACAAATGTATATTTCATGAATTTTCTAAAATAGACACTGCATTTTGCGTATATATACAATCTTGGATTTTAAGTATATATCTATCAACATATGGTATGTAAAACATCTTAGAAAATCCGTTTAAAACAAGACTTTCATCTGTGTTAACTTCAAATAAAAATTGATTTGAAATTTCTAAAATATCATTAACATAGCCCAGTTTTTTCTCACCCTCCCACACTTCTTTACCAATCACATCAAAATAAAAAAACTCGCCATCTTTGAGCTTAAATCTTTTTCTTGTATTTTCTTTGGTATCAAAAAGTTCTAAATTTACTAAAGCTTTAGCCAAATCAACAGACTCATATCCATCGATTTGGATAGTTTGATTTTGGCGGTTGATTTGTTTGATTGTCAATGGTTTTTGATGATTATCATAATAAACAGCACCGCTTTTAAACTGGTTTTCAAAATCACTCAATATATGTAATTTCACAAAACCATTCAAGCCTACTGTTTTTCCAAGTTTTGCAACCAAAACAAAATCATCAAAATTTTGTTTCATCGATTGCTCTAACACTAATTTTATAATTTAAAGTATTATCTTTGATACCGGAAATAAAAACTTTTATAGCGTTAATCATCTTTCCATTTTTACCTATAAGTTTTCCGGTATCTACCTTATCAGCATTAATTATAAGTTCAACAACATTATCATCAATATGTTTTACGCTAGTTGAGATTTTATCTGGATACGAGGCAACTAGCTTAACATATTCTTTTACAAAATTTTCTACCATATTTATTTGCTTGTAATTTGTTGTACCCTATCACTTAATTTAGCACCAACACTTTTCCAGTAAGCTAAACGCTCAGCATCAAATTTAATTACTTCTGGCTCAACCATAGGATTATAATATCCGATGCTTTCTATCCAGCCACCGTCACGGCGTTTTCTACTATCTGTTACAACTATTCTGTAAAAAGGTCTTTTTTTACGTCCCATTCTAGTAAGTCTTACAACTGTCATTTTTATCTCCTAAATATAAAATAAAATTTTGTTATAAATAAGCTAAACTTATTCATAAAAAAACTTTAATTTTAGCATAAATTCCCAAAAATTATCTTGGGAATTTATTTTGACCCATCATACTTGCTAAATTTTTCATTCCACCTTTAGAAAGTTTTTTAGCAAGTTTAGCAGCATTTTCAAACTGTTTTAAAAATCTATTTACTTCAACTTGCGATAAACCTGCACCTTGTGCTATTCTTCTTTTTCTTGCGTTATTTAAAAGACTTGGATTTTCTCTTTCTTTTTTTGTCATAGATAAAATCATGGCTTTTATATGTATCATCTCTTTAGAATTATCAAGGTCTAAATCTTTAACTTTACTAGCCATACCACTCATTCCAGGTATCATACTAACCAATGAGCCTAGATTTCCTAACTTTTTTACACTTTCAAGTTGGTCTAAAAAGTCGTTAAAGTTAAATTCACCTTTTTTAATTTTTTTGCTAATTGCTTTTGCTTCCTTTTCATCAAAAACAGCATTTGTTTTCTCTATCAAAGTTGCTAAATCGCCCTCGCCCATAATGCGACCAACAATCCTATCAGGTATGAAACTTTCAAGGTCCGCAACCTTTTCCCCTATACCAACAAAGCGAAGTGATATACCAAGTTGACTTGCTATACCAAGAGCTACCCCACCTTTTGTATCAGCGTCAAACTTACTTAAAACCACACCAGTAATTCCTAATTTCTCATTAAAAACACCTGCAGTCTTAACACCATCTTGACCACTCATAGCATCAGCTACATAAAATACTTCATGTGGATTTATAGCTTTTTTAACTTCCATAAGCTCATTCATCAAAACTTCATCTATAGCAAGACGCCCAGCAGTATCAACCAAAAGAACATCATAAAGACCATCTTTTGCTTTTTGCAAAGCACCTTTTGCTACATCTATAGGATTTTTAGTATTATCTATGCTAAATAAATCAATTTCATTTTGCTCGCAAAGCTGTCTAAGCTGCTCTACAGCAGCAAGTCTTTGCAAATCACAAGCAGCTACTAAAACCTTTTTTTTACGAATTTTAAGATAATTTGCAAGTTTAATAGTTGTTGTTGTCTTACCACCACCTTGAAGACCTGCCATTAAAACAACGGTTGGTGGATTTGGAGCAAATGTAAATTCACTTTTTTTATTTGGTGCTGTTAAAATTTGCGTTAAGTTACTTTTAATTGCATCTAAAAATTGCTTTTGTCCTATACCATTTTGCTTCACATCTGCTTCTATAAGAGCAAGAAGTTCTTTGGTAACTTTGTGATGGACATCTGCTTTAAGAAGTGCTTTTTTTAATGTATCCAAAGCATTTTTTAAAGCTTTCTCATCATCAACCAAACGAAGCTTATTTACAGCTGATTTAAATGATTCACTAATTATCTCAAACACAAACTTTCCTTAAATTCAAATAAAAGCGTAGATTTTATAAAATCTACGCTTTGTTTAAGTTTAAAACTATACAAAATACAATATGAATTTAATCATCAAGCCTTACATCCCAAAAAAACTCAACCCATTCTGTAGCATGTTTTAGCATATAATCAGGTTGTATAATAGCTGTTTGTTTATAAAATATAACAGCAAGTTTTACTTCTAAATGCGGATAAAGTTTTAAAACTTCTTGCTTAATAGCATTTAAACTATCTCCGCTATCTACTATATCATCAACTATCAAAACTCTTTTAAAATTACTTAAATCTGGGATATTCCAAATCTTAATCGTATCAAGTTTTTGCATATCATCATAATGAATACTATTTAAAGCAAAAGCATTTCTATTGTCAAGACAAGTGGAAAGTGCATGGGTTAAAGTAAGACCACCACGAGCAACAGCAATCAATGCTTCTGGATTAAAATCATCTCTTATTTTTTTTGCAAAAGGTATGATGTCTTTTTTAAATTCATCAAAAGTATAGTTATACATATTTTTCCTTCAAATTTAAAATTTTATAAATGATAACAGGAATACTGCTAAAGATATCAAACTTATAACAACAATTCCTGGGCTAAGTTTATTAAATTCTGCTTTAAGCAACCTTACAACAACATAAGAAACAAAACCAAAAGCAAAACCTGTTGTGATTGAATATGTAAATGGTATCATAACAACTATAAAAAATGTTGCAACACAAGTAGCATTATCTTTAAAATCAATACTAGCAACTTCCATAAACATTAAAATCCCAACCATTATAAGCACAGGATATATAGCAAAAGATGGAATTGCCTTAAAAAATGGCAAGAAAAATATAGCTATAAAGAAAAACAACGAAACAAAAACATTCACAAGCCCTGTTCTTCCACCCGCTTCTACCCCAGCTGAGCTTTCCACAAAAGCAGTAGCAGTAGATGTTCCTATCAAAGCGCCAGCACAAGTTCCTACTGCATCTGATATCATAGTTTTCCCAAGTTTTTTATCTCCTTCTTTTCTATCATCTTTATTTTCAAATAAATTACCTCTAATCCCAACACCTGTAATAGTTCCGATACTATCAAAAAGCTGAGTGATGAATATAGTCAAAACAGCAGGAATTAAACTAATTTTTAAAGCAGACATTATATCAATCGCTAAAAAAATCTCCATAAAACCACCTTCACCATTGATATTTGGTAAAGATACAAAACTTTCTGGCACATTCACACCATCTACAAATATCCAAGCAATCACACTAGAAATCACAACAGCTAACATAAATCCACCCTTAACTCTCCAAGCCCAAAAACAAATTATTAAAATTAGAGTAAATAAAGAAAATAAAACACTAACTTTAGAAAAATCACCAAGCGTTAATAATGTCGCATCGCTATGCTGAACGATACCTGATTGCTGAAGCCCCATAAACGCCAAAAAACAACCTATACCAGCACTAATAGCATGACGCAAATCTTTTGGAATAGATTTTATAATCCATAAACGAAAGCTTGTAAAAGAAAGTAGTAAAAATATAAAACCACTTAAAAAAACCGCACCAAGTGCTGTTTGCCAAGGAATTTTTTGACCTATGCAAAGCGTGAAAGTAAAATATGCGTTAAGCCCCATACCAACACTCATAGCAACGGGAGTATTTGCAAATAAACCATTAAAAAGTGATGCAACAATCGTAACAATAGCAGTAGCAAGTAACAACGCATCTGTTGGCATACCGGTATTTCCCATAATGGCTGTATTTGTAGGAATGATATAAATCATAGCCATAAATGTGGTAAGTCCTGCAAAAAATTCTGTCTTTACATTGGTCCCATGCTCACGCAACTTAAAAAAATCCATAAAAATAATCCTTTAAAAAATGTTAATTTTGTTAATAAATTAAAATAGTTAAACCTAAATCCTAACGCCTAACGTGATAATTTGATTACAAAATCATATTTACTCCTTTTGTTGTGATTGTATATCATTATCTATAAATTTCGTTTGTTTGGGTTTTATGTGTAGTTTGGTTGTAGTTTAGGTAGAAGTTTGTGTTTAACTTTCTACCTATTCTCATCTTAATAAACCTTTATTTCATTATAAAGGCTATCACGCTCAACAGGTATTAGCCCCGATGTTTTTATGTTATCTATAAAATCTCTTAAAGTTTTACCATTGCTTGATTTTGCTCCACCAGCACTTTGAATACTTTCTTTTTCTATCGTACCATCAAGGTCATTTGCACCAAATTCTTGTGCGACCATGGCAAGGTTAAGCCCTAAAGTAGCCCAATAAGCCTTAATATGTGGTATATTGTCTAAAACAAGTCTTGATATAGCTATAGTTTTAAGTATTTCAACACTTCCTAAATCTTTATCTGTTTTTATAAAAGAATTATCCTTTTGCCAAACAAGTGGTATAAAAGCATTGAACCCACCCGTTTTATCTTGTAGTTTTCTAAGTCTTAACATATGGTCAATTCTGTGCTCTTTTGATTCTATATGACCAAAAAGCATTGTAGCGTTACTTTGCCTTCCGCGGTTATGCCAAAGCTCATGAATTACAAGCCATTCGTCTGATTTTACTTTGCTATCACAAAGTGTTGCTCTGATTTTTTCATCAAATATCTCAGCACCGCCACCAGGCATAGAATCCACACCATACTCTATCATCTTATCTATAACTTCATCGTAGCTTAGATTATAAGCTTTGCTTAAGAAATTTATCTCTGCAGCTGTCATAGCTTTTACATGCAAAAACGGATATTTGCTCTTAATCTTTTTAAAAATATCAAGATACCATTCTAAGCCACCTTGTTTGTTATGAGCTGATACTATGTGGATTTCTTTTGTCCCTCTTGCAACCGTTTCATCTACAATTTGCATAATCTCTTCATGACTTAAACGATATGGATTTGGATTATGACGATGAGCTGAAAAAGCACAAAATTTACAAGTATCAACACACATATTTGTTGGGTTGATATGACGGTTATGATTAAAATAAACTTTTTTTCCGTGTAGTTTTAACCTAAGTTTGTTTGCGTATTTGCCTAAAGTAAAGAGGTCTAAATCATAAAGCTTGTAACAAATCTCTTCATCAAGCCTTGTATGATTTTGTAGATATTGTTCTAAATCCATAATATTTTTAACCTTAATCATTAAAAAAACGCAATTATATATTTTTTGACTTAAATAAATATGATTTTAAAGAATTTATTTAAGTTTTAAGGTATAGTTATGTTTTTATAAAAATATCACTTTAAATATAAGGATAAAATATGTGCGGAATAGTTGGATATCTAGGAAATAAAGAAAAAAAAGATTTTATACTAAAAGGTCTTAAAGAATTAGAATATAGAGGATACGATAGTGCCGGAATGGCTGTTTTACATAGCAATGAACTAAACTTTTTTAAAGCGGTTGGAAAGTTAGAAAATCTAGCAAACGCCACAAAAGATTATGAAAGCACAGGCTTTGGTGCTTGTATAGGTCATACAAGATGGGCAACTCACGGGAAACCAACAGAAATCAACGCTCATCCGCATTTAGGAGAATACTCTTGCGTGATACACAATGGTATCATAGAAAATTATCAAGAACTAAAACAAAGCCTTAAAGATACAACATTTGCTAGTCAAACTGATACTGAAGTGATAGTTCATTTGTTTGAAGAATATGCAAAAAATCTAAGCCCTTTTGAAGCATTTAAAAAGCTTATTAGTGTTTTAGAAGGCTCATACGCCATACTACTTCTTACAAAAAAAGCTCCTGATATGATATTTTTTGCTAAACAAAATAGCCCATTAGTTGTTGGTAAAAACGAAGAAGGAGAGATATTTTTTAGCTCAAGCGATGCACCGCTTATATCTTATGCTAAAGAGGTTTTTTATCTTGAAGATGGTGATTTTGGATATGCTGATAAAAATCATCTTTATATATGCGATAACAAATCTTGCAAAACACCTATCTTTAAGCCACTAAATACAAATGTTTTATCGGCACAAAAAGATGGGTATGACTTTTTCATGGAAAAAGAAATTTATGAACAAAGTGTAGTTTTAAAACATACTTTAGCAGGTAGAATTAAAAATGAAAAAGTATTTTTTGAAGAACTAGAAAACCTAAAAAAAGATAGTTTTAACACCATACATATATGCGCTTGTGGCACTAGCTATCACGCAGCAATGGCTAGTGAATATCTTTTTGAAAGAGTTTCTAAAAAACCTTGCAAAATCCACATAGCAAGTGAATTTAGATATAAAGAACCGATTTTTAACAAAAACGACTTGTTTATCTGCATAAGCCAAAGCGGTGAAACAGCAGATACCTTGCAAGCTTTAAAAATAGCAAAGCAAGCAGGACTTATCACCATAGCAATATGCAATGTTGATAATTCAAGCATTGTAAGAATGGCTGATTATACCTTACTAACTCGTGCTGGGATAGAAAAAGGCGTGGCATCTACAAAAGCTTTTGCTTGTCAAATGCTTGTTTTGTGGCTACTTAGTCTTTATTTTTGTGATGATAAAAATATCATCAAGCAAGACATAAAAGCTATGGATAAGCTAAGTGATATCACAAGAGTAAATAAAAAAACACACGATAAAATCCACCGCTTAAGTAAAAGATATCTTGATGGACATGGATTTTTCTTTATAGGTAGAGATATATTTTACCCGCTTGCACTAGAAGGTGCTTTAAAATTAAAAGAAATAAGCTACCTTCACGCTGAAGGATATGCAGCTGGAGAGATGAAGCATGGTCCGATAGCACTAGCGGATAGCAAGCTTTATACCATAGCTTTAATGCCAAAAAATATGCTTTACGATAAAATCAAAAGCAATGTAGAAGAGCTTAGTGCAAGAGATTCAAGCATACTTTCTATATCTTCACTTGAGTTTGAGCTTGCAGATGATTTTATAAAAACAACAGATGTAGACCATTATATGCTTGAATTTTTTGAAATGATGGTGATTTTACAACTTTTAGCATTTGAAATATCTCTTAGACTTGGAAACGATGTTGATATGCCAAGAAATCTAGCAAAAAGCGTTACTGTAGAATAATT
>CAZYDK010000035.1:0-11445 GCA_964646025.1 uncultured Campylobacteraceae bacterium
TATTCAAAAATCTTTTTATACCAAACCATATAAGGTTCTTGTATGTCGTCTTTAGAAAAATCATATTCTTTTAATTTTTTTTCATATATTTCATAAGATATTTTATTTCCCATTCTTTTATATAAACTTGCTATTTGCATATCAAGATAATAATTTGCCAAAACAAATCTAGTTTTCATACTCACAACCAGTGGCAACAAATCAGAATAAGGATAATTTTTCATAAAAACTTCAATATCATCTAAACTCTCATTTAAAAGACTTTGGTCTCTGTTTGGTTTTGTAAAAGATAGATATTTTGACTTGATTTTAGCATAATCAAAATATTCTTTCATTTTTAAAGAACCAAATTTTTTACTATACTCATCAAAATAAAAATTTGCAAGCAAATACTCATTTTCAATCAAATGTGCGTTTGCTATCATAAGCATAGCATGTTTTGTAAGCTGTGAGTTGATATGCTCTGCTGACATTACATTAAAATGCTTGCTAGCATCTTCAATGTTGTTTTTAGATAAATCTTTTACTATAACTTCTAGCCATTCTTTATCGCTTAGATTATAAAGCTCTCCCTTATCGCCACAACCTAAAAAAACAAAAACACTACAACAAAGTATAAATTTGATAATATTTTTCATAATTTTTCCATATTTAAATCTGATTTTTTAAAAAACAAATAATTCCTAAAGCCGTAATTATAAACAACTTTGGTTTTTAAAAACTCACTTTCTTCATAAACATTACTGCCTTTATAAAATAAAAACATAGTGTTTTCTTGTATGGAGTTTTTGCAAAGATTTATTATATCATAAGTTTTACTCATAGCTCTAGAGCTTATCAAATCATATTTAGTGTCAAGTTTGCTTACATCATCATTAATCACTTTTACATTTGATAAACCTAAAGAGATTTTAACTAAGGTTAAAAAACTAGCTTTTTTTGAGCTTAGCTCACAAAGGCTCATATTTAAACTACTATCAATCATCGCCAAAAAAAGTCCAGCAAAACCAGCCCCACTCCCAACATCAAGAGCGTTAATATTTTTTAAGCAAACCCCATCATCTTCTAGTAAAAAATACGGCAAAATGCTATCTTTTATCTCATCATCTATATTTTTTAATCTTGAAATGTTGTGGGTTTTATTATACATATTAAAAAGCTTTTTATACTCGCTTAAAGCCTTTTCATTTGCACTAAAAAACTCTTTTACTCTTTCATCATATAAACTTAGATTAATTGTTTTTGTCATTTAACATATGTCCCATTTTGCATTTTTTTATATCTAAATACCCTTTGTTAAAATTGTTTGGTTTTATGATAAGTGGTATTCTAGTATGAGCTTTTTTAAGCGCTTTTAGCTTTAGTGGGTTGTTAGTAAGTAGCCTTACTTTATCTATCTTATAATACTCCAAAATCTCATCAACAATATCATAATCCCTTTCATCTTCCCTAAATCCAAGCTCTACATTTGCTTCTATTGTGTCTTTTCCTTTATCTTGCAAAGCATAAGCATTTACTTTGTTAAAAAGCCCTATTCCACGCCCTTCTTGGCGAAGATATATCACCATACCGCCGTTTTGCTCTATATACTCAAGACTTGCTTCAAGCTGTTCTCTACAATCGCACTTAAGCGAACAAAGAGCGTCGCCTGTAAGGCATTCTGAGTGGATACGAACATTCATATCACTTTTAATCTCGCCTTTTATGATACATAAATGTTCTTTTATTTGCCCATCTTTTAAAACCTGTTTAAAAGACTGGATAACAAACTCGCCAAATCTAGTTGGGAGTTTTGCTTTATTTGATATTTCCATTATTGTTCTCTCTTTCAATCGTTTTTAAAAGTAGCTCTAGTGGATGATAAAACTTCATATCCACATTATTTTCATCTAAAGATGAGCTAATTTGCATACGACAGGCACTGCATTCTGCACTTACGATGTCTGCTTGTGTCTGTTTTAAAAGCTCTACTTTTAATTTTCCTGCATTTTGAGCGTTTTTTGCATACTCTGTTTGCATACTCACACCACCAAAACCACAGCAAACCCCTGCTTTGCTTTGTTCTTTTAATGTGTATCCACTAAGCAAGGCTCTACTTTGTTTATACACTCCTTGCATTTTATAAGCATGACAAGGGTCGTGATAAGTTACTTTTATGTCCTGCTTTTGGCTTATTTGTGCTAATTTTGGTGCATTTGTGTGGTTTGCAAAAAAATCGCTTGTAAGCAAAATCTTATCTTTGATAGATTTTATTTTATCAAGATATATTTTATCTTCAAATCTTGTAAATAAATGCTCATAATCAAGCTTTATCATAGCATGACAAGTAGCTTCAGGCACTACTACAAAATCAAGCTTTTCTAACTTTTGTGATAGATAATCTATGTTTTTTTTGGCTACTTCATAAACACTTTCAAATGCTCCTGTAAAATACGCTGGAGCCCCACAACAATGCTGTGATTTTAATATATCTACATTTATTTTTAAAGCCTTACAAACTCCAAGCATAGCAAAAGCGGTATCTGTGTAAAAATAATTTGACAAACACCCCACAAAAAACCCCACATTTACATCTCCGCCATTATTATAAAATTCTTTTTGATTTGAATTTAAAAAAGATTTTTTGCTAAAACTTGGGATTAGCTTTCCTTTTTTCATAAATGGGACACTAAATTTTAGCTTTGCTCCATTTTGAGCTTTTTTAGCATAACAAGGACTAAAAACATAGCCCATTTTTGCAAAAATATCCATAAGTTTTCTATGACTAAGTGCATAAAAAATCGCTTTTTTATAAAAACTAATCCCATGTTTTTGGGCTAAATCAAAACGCATATTTTCAATGGCTTCATCAACTCTTATTTTGCTAGGGCAAACATGGGTGCAAGAATAACACAAAAAACAAGAATTAAAAGTATCATGCAAGGCTTTTGAGTAGTTTATATCGCCTCTATCATAACTAGCAAGTAATTCTATAAATCCTCTTGGAGAGTTTATCTCATCGCCTTTTATGTTGTGGATTGTGCATTCTGGGATACATTTAGCACATTTTACGCATTTGCTTGCTAACGCTTGATAGTCAAATTTCGTTTGTTTTACTAAAATGTCACTTGTTTGCTTCATAGCTTTTCCTATATTGTTTTTGAAAAAATCTTCTGCCCTATTGTTTTTGCGTAATAAGCATCAAAACACATCGCTATGTTTCTAATCAGTAAAATCCCTGTGGTATTTACCTTTATATAATCATCATCTATGGTATAAAACTCGTTTAGCTCTTCTAGGGTTTTTAAGCTATCCTTAAAATACTCAACAAACGAAATTTTATATCTATTTTCAATATCTTTAATATCTACAAAATAATTTGCCATAAGGCTCATAATCACATCTTTTCTAATCAAATCATCAAGGCTTAATTTTATCCCCTTTTGATACGGCAAAATCCCGCTATCAATCGCCTTTTCATAAAGCTCCATATCTTTATAATTTTGTGCGTAATAATCCGCCCCTTCTCCTATGCTAGTAAGCCCGATACCTATTAGCTTTGCTCCGCCTTTGGTTGTATAGCCTTGAAAATTTCTATGAAGTGAATGGTTTTTAAGTGCTTTAAAAAGCTCATCATCAGGCTTTGCAAAATGGTCCATTCCTATCATAGCATAGCCATTTTGTGTAAGATAGCTCTCACAATGCTTTAAAATCTCAAGCTTAGCCCCAGCGTCAGGTAGGGTGCTTTCATCAAACTTTCTCATATTTTTTTTAAGCCAAGGAAGGTGTGCATAGTTAAAAATCGCTAGTCTATCAGGGTCTAGCGTGATAGCTTTTTCTAGCGTTTTACTAAAAGTTTCAAGGCTTTGATATGGAAGCCCGTAAATTAAATCCATATTTATACTTTTTATACCATAAACTCTTGCTAATTCTATGGCTTTTTGGGTCATTTTGTATGGTTGAAGGCGGTGAATTGTTTTTTGCACCACCTCATCAAAATCTTGCACACCAAAGCTTATGCGGTTAAACCCATGGGAGGTTAAAACTTTTGCTTGGTCTTTGTTAAAAAACCTTGGGTCAATCTCACAGCTAATCTCAGCCTCATCATCAAAATCACTAAAAACATCTTTTATCTTGCATATTAAAAGGTCTAGTTCTTTTGCGTTAAAAAATGTCGGAGTTCCGCCACCAAAGTGCATTTGAACGACTTTTTTATCTGGTTTTAGTATGGATTTTAAAATATCAAGCTCACGGAAAATATAGTCTAAATATCTAGTTTTTTTATCTTCTTTTGAAGTATAAATAACATTGCACCCACAAAAATAACAAGCACTTCTACAAAAAGGAAGATGAAAATAAAGCGAGTAATTTTTCGCCTCATCTTTTAGACTTTTTATATACTCATCATAGCTAAAGTTCTCACTAAACTCTATGGCTGTTGGGTATGAAGTATATCTTGGTCCTGCTTTTTGATATTTTTTTAAAACACTAAAATCAAACATAAAAAATCCTTTCAAAGCTACAAACAAACGAAATTTACAAAATCTTATAAATTTCGTTTGTTTGAAAAGTTAGCTAAAACTAGGAAAATCATAAAACAAACTAGGGTTGTATTTTTTGACACTTTTTACAACATCATCAAAACTCACACTAGCGTTTTTTCCTTTTTTAAGCTCATTTATAACAATAGTCCAAACATCATCAAAATCCACAGGATTGTGTTTTTTGATAGTATCTTTTATCTCATTTCTTACAAGCTTTATGCTTAAATCTTCCACTGTTTGCTCTAGCTCTTTTATTTTCTTTGTAAGCTGATTGTTTGTATCACGCAACTTTTCATTGTCACTACTTAATGAAACTAGCTCACTTTGTGAAAGTAAAAACTTATCTACTAGCGCTTCACATCTTCTATCTTGCTCATAGTATGAATTACGGTCAAAATCTTTTAATAACTCACTATGCTCTTTTTTTAGCTCGTAAAACTCTTTATAAATTTCTTCAAGCCTTTCATTTAAAAGCTTATTTTTCTCTTTTAAGGCAAAAATTTCTACATCACTATCTTGCATAATCTACCTTAACATTTTTGCAACTTCTTTTGCATGATATGAGATGATAAGCTTTGCTCCCGCTCTTTTAAAAGCTATCATACTCTCATAAACCACTCTTTCATAATCAAGCAAATGTTTAGAAGCATTTAGCATAGAATACTCGCCGCTTACATTATAAACGCAAATTGGCTTAAGTGTGTTTTGGCTTAGCTCTTTTACTACATCAAGGTAAGCTAGGGCTGGTTTTACCATCAAAATATCCGCTCCTTGACTATCATCTTCTAAACTTTCAAGCAAAGCTTCCTTGCCGTTAGCAAAATCCATTTGATAAGTTTTTCTATCGCCTTTGCTTGGGGCTGAGTTTGCCACATCTCTAAATGGCCCATAAAATGCACTAGCAAATTTTGTTGAGTATGCCATTATCGGTAAATCATAAAAACCATTTTCATCAAGACCAGCTCTTAAAGCACTTATAATTCCATCCATCATACCACTTGGTGCTATCATATCAACACCTGCTTTTGCTTGGGTGATAGCTTGTTTGACTGAGATTTGTAGAGTTTTATCATTTTCTACATCATCATTTTCTAAAATCCCACAATGCCCATGGTCTGTGTATTCGCAAAAACAAAGGTCTGATATAAGATATATCTTATCCCCAAAGCGTTCTTTAGCTGCTCTTATAGCTCTTGCTACAAGTCCATTTTCATTAAACGCATCACTTCCACAACTATCTTTTTTATCATTTTCTAAAACACCAAAAATCAAAAAAGATTTTATCCCAAGACTAAGGCATTCTTCAATCTCTTTTAAAAACTCATCAAAGCCTAATTGATAAACATTTGGCATTGATTTTATCTCGTTTTTTGCACTTTGTTTATCTACTATAAAAAGTGGATAAATAAAATCATTTATATTAAGAGTGTTTTCTCTTACCATATCTCTTATGATAGGGTTTTTTCTCGTTCTTCTAAGTCTATTAAACATAATTTCTCCTTACCAAACAAACGAAATTTAGTCTAAATTTCGTTTGTTACATATACTTTTGTAATACCTCTGGAATTTTGATACTTCCGTCTTTTTGCTGATAATTTTCCATAATAGCAACTAAAGTTCTACCAACAGCAAGGCTTGAGCCATTTAGCGTGTGAGCTAGTTCGTTTTTGCCATTTTCGTTTTTGTATCTTATCTTAGCACGGCGTGCTTGAAAATCATAACAATTACTAACAGAGCTTATCTCGCGGTATTTGTTTTGTGCTGGTAGCCAAACTTCAAGGTCTATTGTCTTTCCTGCACTAAATCCTAAATCCCCGCTACATAGCATTACATGGCGGTGTGCAAGACCAAGACTAGTTAGTAAATCACTAGCACAATTTACCATATCTTCAAAAACTTTATCGCTTTGCTCTTTTGTAGTGATACTTACAAGCTCTACTTTTCCAAACTGATGTTGGCGAATAATACCTTTTGTATCACGCCCAGCACTTCCTGCTTCTTTTCTAAAACAAGGAGAATAACAAGTCATCTTAAGTGGCAAACTCTCATAAGCTAAAATCTCATCTGCATATAAGTTTGTAAGGCTTACTTCGCTTGTAGGGATTAAATAAAGCTCTTCTCCGTCAATCTTAAACAAATCTTCTTTAAACTTTGGTAGCTGTCCTGTGCCTTGCATAGTAGTAGCATTTACTATATAAGGAGTGTTATATAGCGTAAATCCACGGCTTTGGTTAAAATCAATCATATAATTATATAAAGCTCTCTCAAGTCTTGCACCATCACCTTTTAGTGCTGTAAAACGGCTTTTTGCAACCTTTACACCCCTTGTAAAATCAAGCCAACCAAGAGCAACACCTAAATCATGATGGTCTTTTACTTCATAATCAAAAGTTGGTGGCGTTAAAACCTTTTTTATCTCCACATTTTCTTCTTCATCTTTGCCAAATGGCACACAATCAGCTATGATGTTTGGCACACAAAGTGCAAAATCTTCAAGCTCTTTTTCTTTTTCGCTCACAACGGCATTTAGCTCTTGAACTTTTGTTTTGTTTTGCTCTAAAGATGCTTTTAGCTCTGATATATCTTCGCCATTTCTTGCTTTTAGTCCCATTTCTTTACTAAATTTGTTTTGAAATGCTTGAAGCTCTTCAAGTTCAGATTTTTTTGCTTTTAGCTCATTATACATATCAAGTAAGCTTTTTAATGTCCCCTCATCAACGCCTTTTGCTAGTAGTTTTTTGTTAAACTCATCATAATTTGTTTCAATTAGTCTTAAATTTATCATTATTTCTCCTTATTAAAAATGCATAGCTTTAAAATCATGCGTCATAGGCACAGCTTCGCACTTATTTAAATACTTTTGCTTATCCCCATGAGAGCAAACTACTTTTGTAAAAACATTGCCACGAGGATTAAAACACGCTATAAGCTCTATATAAACAGGGTCTAGCAAATCTTTTAAAGTATTTAAAATCTCATTGCAAACTGCTTCATGACTTTTTTTGGTGTTATAAAAGCTATTTACATAAAGCTTTAAAGCCTTTAGCTCAACGATTTTATCTTTTGGCAAGTAATTAAGATATAAACACGCAAAATCAGGATAGCCACTTCTAGGACAAAGACAACTAAACTCTGGCAAAATAATATGTATCGTGTATTCGCCTTTGCTTGGCCATGTTTCAAAATCTGTTTTAACATCAAAAGTTTTATACTCTCTTTCGCCTGGCAAATATCCGTCATCTTTGTGTTTTGCTTTTTTTTCTTCTTCATATTTTTGTATATCTTTTAATTCTGGCATAAACATAAATAATCCTTTTTAAAATTTTCAAAATCAACAGCTTTATGATAATAAAAACCTTGCATAAGCTCTGTTTTACCTTCTTCTTTTTCTATAAACCTACTCATTGAAAGAATGCCTAATTTTTTACATAAAGATATTGTTTCATCAAATATAATACTAGTTTTTTCATCTTTATTTTTTATAAAATCTATATCAAAAATAGCAATATCAATATCAAAATAAGGATAAAAAAACTTATTTTGAGCTATCAAAAATCCTGCTTTTTGGTATCTTTGTATGGTTTGGTTGATTTTGTTTTTACTTTTTTTAAGCTCATTAAGACAATCTTCGCCATCTGTGGCTACAGGAAGTTCAAAACAAAACTCAAAAATGATATTTTTACTAAGACTTTTAGCATAGTTATAAAAAGAATTATCTTGCAAGGTAGATAAGCTAACAGGAACAAAAATAAAATCTTTTATAAAATGTAGTTTTTTTATGTCTTCTTTTGTGTTATTTGAACCGATTAAAGAATAAACTTCTAAATCATTAAAACCTTTTTTAGTAAAAAACTCACTAGCTTCTTTTGTTTTGTGGATTTTTTGGATTTTGTGTGGTTTTTTATCTTGTGGTTTTTTTTGATGCATTTTATCAAAAAGCTCATCTAAAGGGCAATTCTCTGAACACACAACATCAAGTTCAAATTTTTTAAACTCAAACTCAAAAAGCTTGATTTTATGCAAAATGTCTTTTTTATAAGATTTAAAAAAAAGTAAAAAATATCCAGACCAAAGCCTAACAATTGGCACTTGATAATAAGAATAAGTAATGTATCTGTCAAGCTTATGGTAAAAATCATACATTAAATCATCGCCGTATTTAAAGCCATTTTCAATGGTAATTGATTTTAGGTTTTTGATATTTAATAAAACTACATATTGGTATTTTTTGGATTTTAAAAATTTGTTTGCAAACTCGCTTTTTAAAGCCCCACTACCATCTAAAACACTTTTAAAAGATGAGTAGCTAATAAAATAAAAATACACAAACAAAAAAACTATGATTAAAACAGTATCAAAATCTTTGAAGCTATCATAATAAAACACAACGCAAATTATAAGCAAAATGATAGGGGTGATTAATTTTGCTGCGTAGATTATTCTTTGTTTTCGTTGGACTTGTTTGTTAAAAGTGTTTATCATGAAACTCGCTTTGTAAAATGTAATCTAACATTTTAACAAGAAAATATTTAATTATCTTAAAATAGCAAAATCGTATCCTAAACAAACGAAATTTTATAAGTTTTAAAAAATTATTTATAAAATAACAAAAACAAAATAAGGATTAAAGTTGAGTGTTGTTTTTGTTGTAAATTCTAGGCGTTTTGGAAAATCTTTAGGGATTGATTTAAGTCCTAATGAAAAGTGTTGTAATTTTGATTGTTTGTATTGTGAGCTTGGAAAAGCACCTATTAAAACTACAAATACATCAAATTTAAGCGTAGATTACATTATAAATGAAGTTAAAAATGCACTAAATACACATAAAGACTGCGATTACATCACAATAACAGCAAACGGCGAACCTACTTTATACCCACATTTAGATGAGCTAATAGACAAAATAAACCAAATAAAATCAAAAGAAAAATCACTTATACTCAGCAACTCAAGCACTATTTATAGTAAATCAATACAACAAGCATTACTAAAACTTGATGCGGTAAAACTTAGTCTTGATAGCGTGATACCAAAAACTTTTAAAAAGATTGATAGAACAAACATAAGCTTAGAAAATATCATAAATGGCATTATATCTTTTAGCCAAATCTATCAAAAAGAATTGATTTTAGAATGCTTGATTTTAAAAAACTTAAACGATAGCGAAGAAGAAATGAAAGCTTTAAATGAAGTTTTAGGCAAAATAAAAGCAACAAGACTTGACCTTAGCACAATTGATAGGCCAAGTGATTATGATGTAAGTGCTGTTGAGTATGAAAAATTACAATACCTAGCTAGTTTTTTAACAAACATAAATGTAAATATAGCTTGTAGAAAACCACAAGCGACAAACACACACAACGATGATATTTTAAAAGCTATATCACTTAGACCACTTAGCATAGATGAAGTAAAAAACCTTGACAAATCATCACAAATCCAAATCCAAAATCTAGTTCAAAACAACAAAATAAAAATCATCAAACAAAATGAAACAGTGTTTTACAAAGCGGTTAAAAGCTAATTTGCTGTGTTTATAAAATTATAATGAAAATAAATAGTAAGAAGTTTTATTCCCTACCCTATAAAAAAGTTTTCAAACAAACGAAATTTGCAAAACTTTTTTAAATTTCGTTTGTTTGGCTTAGATTAGATAAAAAGCTCAACTTCTTTACCATTTAGCTTTGTTTTTAATAAATGTTCGCTTGGACTATTTATAAACGACTCTAAAAAATCAACCATATTTAAACCTTTTATATTTATAAACTCAAGATTGATTTTCCCGTCTTTTAGCAAAGCATCAACAAAATTATCAATAACTTTTTTCTCATCTTCGCTTGTAGCAAGATTTATCAAATCTTTTTTATGCTTGTTTATGATAGGCTCAAGACTTTTTATGTCATTTGTGGTAAATAAAAATTTAGCATTTGTTACATACAAAAATTTAAAATAATTCAACGCCTTTAAATCGCTTGTTATTGTTGTAGCATCAAGAGTTATTTTGTTTAAAATCGTATCGTATTTTTGTCCGTATTTATCCAAAATATCATAAAAATCTTTGGTTGTGTAAGAATTTGCAAAATGGCTAAGGCTTGTGTTTTTGTTGTTATTTATAAGCCTAATGTCTAAATCAAAATACATATCATCATTTTTATTACTTGTTTTGATATCAAAATCAAAATCAAACTTATCATTTGCAAAACTTAACAAATACTTATAATCTTTCATATCAGGACTAATACCCGCAGCCGCCGCTAAAAGCTTGATATCGTTTGCAAGTTCTATATCTTTTACACTCACATTTAAAAACTTTTGCCCATCTTTTGTGATATGCTGGTATGCTTCTAGCACAGGGATTTTGCCTTGTTTATCGCCTAGATATATAAAATCAGTCTTTACTTCTACGCTTTTTGCAAAAATGAGTTCTTTGTTAGATTTTTCTATGATTTTTGGACTAGGGCTTTGACAAATGATTGTTAAGCCTTCTGCTTTGCATTTAAAATTTTCTATATTTATATCGCCTTTAAAACTACTTTGTCTAAAACCTTGCTTAAACTCTTCTAGATTTTGGTTTAATCCTTTTTCGTAGTTTTTTACTATCTCATCTGTGATTTTTGTTTCATCTTTTTTGCTCTCACACCCCATAAAAACTATTCCTAAAACCGCTAGTGAGTATAAAATTTTCTTCATATTGTCTCCTTTTGATAAAAACTATCATTTTATAATAAAAATCTTTTTCATAACATAAATTTCGTTTATTTAGGCGTTCAAGCCAACTAGACTAAAACCTTAATGGCAGGGGCGGACGGCGTCCGCTTGACGCCCGTCTTTGTAGTGCTTTGGCTTGATTTATAACCTGTTTTGCCCCATAAATTTCGTTTGTTTAAGCTATATCAATTTGCACCACAAACAAACGAAATTT
>CAZYDK010000036.1:0-11207 GCA_964646025.1 uncultured Campylobacteraceae bacterium
CCAACACTTGCGAATGTTTCTCTTAAGAAAGTTTCAGCATTTTGCATAACCATTTCTTGGTCGCAAAAGCTCATCTCAACATCTATTTGAGTAAATTCAGGTTGTCTATCAGCTCTTAAATCTTCATCTCTAAAGCATTTTGCGATTTGAAAGTATTTATCAAATCCTGCAACCATTAAAAGTTGTTTAAATAATTGTGGGCTTTGTGGCAATGCATAAAATTCACCTTCATGCACACGAGATGGAACTAAATAATCTCTTGCACCTTCAGGTGTAGCTTTTGTTAAAATCGGAGTTTCAACTTCCATAAAACCAAGTTTTGTAAGAGCGTTTCTAGCGGCATTTGTAACAATAGAACGCTTTTTAAAATTATCTAATAATTTTGGATTTCTAAGACTTAAAAATCTATATTTAAGTCTTAATTCTTCATTTACATTTAAATCATTTATATCAAAAGGTAGTGCTTTTGCGGAGTTGATTAGCTCGATATCTTCGCAAACTATTTCAATTTCACCAGTTTTTAGTTTTGGATTTGCTAGACCTTCTCCTCTAGCTCTTATTTTTCCTTTAGCACTTATTACATACTCATCTCTTAAAGAGCTTGCTACTTCATGTGCTTTTTTGTTGTCTGCTGGGTCGCATACAAGTTGTATAATTCCTTCTTTATCTCTAAGGTCTAAAAATATAACGCCGCCGTGGTCTCTATAACTGTTTATAAACCCTGCTACGGTTACACTTTCACCTATATTTTTACTGCTAAGTTCTGTGCTGTAGTGTGTTCTCATGAAATATCCTTGATATAAATTAAATAAAAGCGTTAATTATATTATCTTTTTATTTTATTTTTTCTAAAAAATAGTAAAATAACACTTATGAGTGAAATATTTAATAAAACAATCAAAAAAATCGGCATTATTTATAGACAAAACTTAGATTTAAGCAAAGAGATAGATTTGATTTTAAAAAGTATAAAATCTTTTAATATTGATTATGAAATATCTCCTAACTTATACGATGATTTGGGTATGGATATATTTAAATCATCTGATATTATTGTAAGTTTAGGTGGTGATGGTAACTTAATATCTCTTTGTAGAAAAGCTAGTAGATACAATGTTCCTGTTCTTGGCGTTTATGCTGGAAATTTAGGTTTTTTAACGGAAATTATGGTTGATGAATTTGATGAGTTTTTAAAAAATATAATTAGAAAAAAAGTTTATATTAAAAAACTTTATATGTTACAAATTTTAATTTATAAAAATGGCACCGTTAAGCAAAAACTAGCATTTAATGATGTTGTTTTAAGTAGAAAAAACACTTCTATGGCAAAAATTGAAGCTAGTATAGAAGATAATGTTTTTAATATCTATCATGCTGATGGACTTATAGTTTCAACCCCAGCTGGTTCAACAGCTTACAATATGAGTGCTGGTGGGTCCATTGTTTATCCACTTGCTAAGGTGTTTTTACTAACTCCTATTTGCTCTCATTCTTTAAATCAAAGACCTATAATACTCCCAACAGATTTTTTTGTAAAACTTAAAACAAATGATTGTTCTTTAAGTATAGACGGTCAAGAATTTTTTGATGATTTTGATTATATAGAAGTTGGATTGTCTGATAAGTATGCAAGTTTATTAACAGATAATAAAAAAGATTATTTTCAAATTTTAAAAGAAAAGCTTCACTGGGGTGATAACAATTAAGGAGAAATTATGTGTGATTTAGTTTTAGAAAATGCTTTGGTTTTTAATGCTTATTTTAAAAAGTTTATAAAAGGTGATATTTATATAAAAGATGACAAGATTTTTTATATAGATTATTTTAACAAACCGCAAAATGCTAAAAAAAAGATAGATTTAAAACAAAAGCATGTAAGCCCTGGTTTTATAGATATACATATGCATATAGAAAGTTCTATGCTAACACCACCACCATTTTGCAACTTCCTTGCAACTCGTGGTATCACAACAATAGTAGCCGAACCGCACGAGATAGCAAATGTTTTTGGTATAAAAGGTATAAAACAAATGCTTGATTCTTCTAAAAACACACCTATTGATGTGTTTTTTGGCATACCTAGTTCTGTGCCTAGCACAAGTAGTGAGCTAGAAGGAACTGGAGCTAAGATTGGCATTGATGAGATGATAGAACTTCTTGATGAAAAAAGTGCTATTTGCGTAGGGGAGATAATGAATTATCGCCAAATCATAAAAGATGATAATAAACTTGAAGTAAGTAAGTTTTTGGCTTATCTTAAAGAGCATAAACCTGATTTTATCATAGAAGGGCATTGTCCTAAACTAATAGATGAAGATTTGGCTAAATTTTTATATCTTGGTATAAATGCCGACCATACAGAGCATGATTTTGTTGAGCTTAAGCAAAGATATATGATGGGAATGTTTGTAGAGCTTCAAGGAAAGATGTTGAAAGAAGAGTATTTTGATTTTATCAAAGAAAATGATTTATATGTTCATACTGCTTTTGTGACAGATGATGTTATGGCTGATACTCTTTATCATAAAGGTCATTTAGATTATGTTTTAAAACAAGCTATACAAAAAGGATTTGGGGTTGAAAATACAATTTATTGTGCGACATATACGCCTAGTGTTAGAATGAATTTAAAAGATAGGGGAGTTTTAGCACCTGGCAAAAAAGCTGATTTGGTTATATTTGATGATGTAAATGAGCTTAAGATAAACAGTGTTTATAAAAATGGTGTTTTAGTTGATAGTAAAGATGATACTTTTGTTTTTGATAGTAGTTTTTATCATAGCATAAATACAAAAGATATTACAAAAGATGATTTTGTGCTAAACAAACGAAATTTCAACCTACCAAAAGAATGCACTAAAGTTTCTACAAAACTTTTAAAAGTATGTGATGGGACAACTCAAATTAAAGGTGAAGATATCACATTAGATATAAAAGATGATGTTATAGATAAAAAAGATTATATGTTAGGGGTTTGTTTTAACAGATACGGAACAAACGATAAAGCTTATGCTATTTTTGGTGGAGATACCATAAAAAAAGGAGCTATTGCTACTACTTGGTCGCATGACCATCACAACCTTTTTGTTGTTGGAGAAAACGAAGAAGATATGTCTCTTGCTGCAAATACTTTAAAAGAGTGTGGTGGTGGTATGGTAGCTGTTTGTAATGGCAAAGTTTTAGCACTGCTTGAGCTTGGTATAGCTGGGATACTAAGTGATGATAGTGTAGAAAATACAGCTAAAAAGCTAGAAAAAGTAAGAGATGCATTTAAAGAGCTAGGATATAAGCATTATAATGAAATAATGAGTTTTGGAACATACGGTCTTGCTTGTAGTCCGTTTTTTAAGCTAACAGATAAAGGACTTGTAGATGTAACAAACTCAAAAATAATCCCTACTTTTGAGGCTATTAATGATTGATAGAGTTTATTTTAAAAACAATCTTAGTTTTGATGAAGCTGAGCTTTATTTTGATAATGGGCTTATGGTTTTTACAGGCTCAAGCGGTGCTGGTAAAAGTGTGGTTTTTAAAAGTATTTTAAGTGTTTTTGGTTTTTTTGATGTAAGTGCTAGTTTGGTTGAAGTAAGCCTTGATGATAAAATAGATTTAGAAGGCATACAAAATGAGGATATAAATACATTTAAAGCTACAAAAGATAAGCAAACAAGATATTTCATAAACAACCAAAGCATAGGTAAAAAAAACATAAAAGCAGATTTTATCAAATACCTATCCGCTAGAAATTATGAAGACTTTAACCATAGCTATATCTTAGAAAGTATTGACAAAATTTGTGCTTTTTTTGATAGTGAGTTTTTAGTAACTTTAAATGATTTTAAGCAAAGTTTTAACGCATACAATAAAGCAAAAGATGAGTTAGAAAAATTAGAAAAAGAAGAAGATAGGATAAATGATTTAAAAGATTTTTTATCTTACGAGATACAAAAAATAGAAAAAATCAATCCAAAGCTAGATGAATACGATGAGCTTTTAAGCATAAAAACAAGACTTAGTAAAAAAGATAAAATTGATAGTGCAAAGCAAAAAAGTGAAGGTATTTTTGAGTATGAAAAATATGTGCTTGATTTTTTAAAGCTAAAAGACATAAATGCTGATTTTTTTTGCGATTGTATGGAAGAGCTAAAAGACGCTTTTTATGATGATTTTGATGATGATGAGTATGATATAGAAAGCGTTTTAAATAGACTTGAAGAGCTAAATTATCTTATAAAAAAATACGGAGATATACAAAACGCATTATCTGAGCTAGAAAACAAAAAACAAGAGCTTTTAAAGTATGAAAATATAGAATTTACTAAAACAAATTTAGAAAAAGAAGTAAAAAACCACTTTCAAAAAGCAAATACTTTAGCCAAAAAAATAAGTCAAATCCGAAAACACCATACTAAACAATACGAAGAAAAAATCAATTTTTATTTGCAAAAACTATATTTAAAGGACTTAAAATTAAGCCTAGAAGAAGTATCTTTAGGAAGCTTTGGTATAGATAAAGTAGAGCTTGATTTAAAAGGTGCTGTTTTAAAAAATATAAGTTTTGGGGAGCTAAACAGACTAAGACTTGCTTTTTTGGCAAGTGAATGTAATCTTATAAAAAGTGCAAATGGGATTATATTTTTAGATGAAATTGACGCAAACTTAAGTGGCAAAGAAGCTGAAAGCGTGGCTTTGGTTTTGCTTGAGTTAAGTAAGTTTTACCAAATTTTTGCCATATCACACCTACCAAGTCTAAGTGCTAAAGCTAAAAAACATTTTTTAGTAGAAAAAACTAACGATAAAAGCATAGTTTATGAAATCAAGCAAGAAGAAAGAGCTAAGGAAATAGCTAGAATGATAAGTGGTAAAAACCTAAGCAAAGAGGCTTTAGAGTTTGCAAAAAGTTTGTTAGGATAGGGTATGAAGTATGTATTTTTGCTAAATATGGGTGGTGTAAATAACCTAGATGAGTGTGAAGTTTTTCTTAAAAATATGTTTAATGATAAATATATTTTAGGCATTAAAAATAAGTTTTTAAGGTCTTTTGTTGGATTTATGATAAGAAAATCAAGACTAAAAACTATGAAGCAAAATTACACTAAAATAGGTGGAAAAAGCCCACTTACAGCCTTAGAGCAAAGCTTGTGCGATAAGCTAAATGCTAAGCAAAATGAATATAAGTTTGATTTTATCTCAACCTATGTTCCGCCTTTTGCAAATGAAGTTTTAAGTAAATATGATTTTAAAGATGATGATAAGATATATCTTTTGCCACTTTATCCACATCATAGCCAAACGACTGTTTTATCAAGCATTGATGATTTTAAAGCAGCTTTTTTTAAACTTAAAATAAACCTAGACTTTAAAGTACTAGATATTTTTTATGATAAAAAAGAGTATAACGATATACTTATAAACATCATCAAAAACTCCCCAAAAACAGACACCTTAATCATCTCAGCTCATTCTTTGCCACTTTCTATCATTCAAAAAGGGGATTTATACGAAGAGCATATCAAATCACATTTTTTGATTTTAGAAAATGCTTTAAAAGATGATTTTAAAGAGATAAAACTAGCTTATCAGTCAAAACTAGGACCTGTTAAATGGCTAGAACCAGCGCTTAAAGATGAGCTAGATAAGCTTGATAAAAAATCAGTTTTAATTTTCCCAATATCTTTTTGTATAGATTGCTCAGAGACTGTGCTAGAGCTTAGCATAGAATACAAAAGCGAGTATAAAGGCGATTATTTTGTATGTCCTTGTCCAAACGATAGCGATGAGTTTTGTAATTTTATCCTTTCTTATGTAGAGAAAAATAAGTAGCCCAAACAAACGAAATTTATAACTAAATCTTTAAATTTCGTTTGTTTAGAATTATTTTAGCTTTAATTTTAACCTAGAGCTATACGCTAAAAACAAGATTGCTATAAAAAAAGCTATTAAAAAGGCATCTTTTGGATGATTTAGGTCAAAGATTTTTACACATATCGCATCTATTATAGGGCTTACAAATTGCCCTGAGTATAAAGCTACACTACATATTGCCATATTTGCAGATAGGTTGGCTTTTTTGCTTTTTAGGCTGATTTGACTTATAAGTAGTGGCATTAAAGTTCCAGTTGCAATGCCGTTGCATACAGCCGCTAATATCCCGCAAATAAGCTCTAAGCTTATGCCGTTTATACTATACCAGCTATTAAATCTTAGTGAAAAAAGCCCAAACGCTAGTAGATAAAAAAATCCACCTATGTATTTTGTTTTGGCTTTAAATGTTTTAATAATCTTTGGATAATAAAGTGAACATATAGCTCCACAAAGTCCATTTATAGCCATTACAACACCTACTAAACTAGGTTTGATGATATCTACATAAACTATAGCAAAATTATTCGTAAAAGCGAAAAAAAGAACTTGCATTATGCAAACACAAGCTATGAAGCTAAAAACTACTTTAAAATTTCTTTTATCAAATTTTTGAACTTTTTGGCTTAGTTTAACTTTTGGTAAAAAAACTAAAACCAAAATAAATATAAGCAAAGCAAACAAATATATCAAAAAGCTATATTGCCAAGAAATACTTGCTAAAAATCCAGAAAAACTTACCGTGATAAAAGCTCCTAGTTGGTTACACATACCACTAAGTCCCATTAGCTTAGATTGTTCGCTTTTTTCAAACATAAAACCTATAAGACTAACGCTAAGCGGGGTTAAAAACCCAACCCCAAAGCCTAAAATCCCCCTAAAAAAAAGTATTATATATAGATTTTGTAGAAAAAACGGCATAATGCCACCGATTATAAAAAAGCTAAAACCTATAATCGCTAGTGTTTTTGCATCAAAATATTTTGTAAGTTTTGCAAATATTATGCTAGAAAATATAATCACCACAGAAGGCAATGATATTATAAGTTTTACCATTAATTCAGGATATTCATAAAAATGTTTGGCAAAAATTCCAAGTGCAGGTGCAACAGCGGCACCGCTTGTAACAGTTGCTAATGATATACTTAAGATTGTTATTTTTAATGTGTTTATTTTCATAAAAAGCCTTGATGTGTTAAAATACTTAAAATTGATTTTACTAATAAAAGCTTATAAATCAAGGAAAATTTAACTACAAATAAGCTTAAGTATAATTTTATGCTTTAAAATAGTTTTTGTTTTTAAATTTCGTTTGTTTGATGTAAAAGGACTTAAATGACTAATTTTTTAAAAGATTTTTTTGTTTTATCAGAACCGCTTAGTATTGTTTTTGTGTTTATACTTTTGGTTTTGTTTTTTTTAATGTATTTGCTTAAACATATAAGTTTTTCAAAAAGAATGTTTTTATCGCTTTGTATCGGAGTTTTACTTGGTTTTATAATTCAAATACTTGCTAATTTTCCAGCAGGAAATGTAAGTAGTTTTGATGGGGATTTACTTTGGGTGAAGCAGATTTATGTTTGGTATGGATTTGTTGTAAAGGCTTTTGTGAGCTTGTTAAAACTAATGGTTTTACCTATAGTTTTTGTAGGCATTAGTTCTTCTTTGCTTCAAATTGATAAAAATATAAAGATAGGTTCAGTGTTTTTTAGGGCTATTTTTTGGCTTTTTTTAACAACAGTTATTGCGTCTTTTATAGGTGTTATGTTAGGAAAGATGTTTAACCTTGGTTTAGATGCGAGCTTTGCTCAAAGCTCAAAAGATATAAAACAACTTAGAAGTTTAAGCGTGATTTTGCTTGAGCTTATGCCAAATAATATCATCAAAGCTATGGCAAATGATAATTTAGTTGGAGTTATACTCATAGCTTGTTTGTTTGTTTTTGGGGCTAGAAAAGTTGGAACTAGTGATGAGTTTAAGCAAAGTTATGAGAGTTTTAGCAATATGTTTTTATTTTTAAATAAAGTTGTTTTAAGAGTGGTTGCAAATATCATAAAGCTTATGCCATATGCTGTTATAGCAATGATGGCAAACACCATAGTGGGAAACGGAATAAACGCTATAAAAGAGGCTGGACTTTTTATATTTTTGATTTATTTATCTGGTGTTTTTATGTTTTTAGTTCATGGGCTTATTCTTGCTTTTTATGGTTTAAATCCGCTTGTGTATTTTAAAAAAGCTTTTTCTACGCTTTTACTTGCTTTTACTTCAAGAAGTTCGGCTGGAGTGCTACCTTATACTATACAGACTTTGCAAAATATGGGTGTTAGCTCATCAAATTCTAATTTTGTAGCAAGTATAGGTGCTACTGTTGGAATGAATGGTTGTGCGGGGTATTATGTTGGGCTTGTGGCTGTTTTTATGCTAAATTATTTTAAGGTTGATATAGATTTTTCATACATTGTTTTAATTTTTATCATAACCTTAATCGGCAGTCTTAGTATAGCTGGAGTTCCTGGTATATCAATCGTTGCAGCTTCTATCATGGTAACAGGGCTTGGATATGGGGATAAGTTTTATTTGCTTGGTGCGATTTTAGCTATAGACCCAATCATAGATATGATAAGAACATCAAGCAATGTAAGTGGAGCTATGGTAGCTAGTATCTGCACGGATAAGGGTGTGGGAAGTTTTGATAAAGATAAATTTATGAATTAGTTGTATCATAGTAAAAAATTTTTTGGAGGTTATCATGAAAGAGATTACTTTAGATGAGTTTAAAAAAGCTTTTAAGAGCGGTGCAAATGTATTTGCTTTTGGTGCTCCTTGGTGCAAGGATTGTAAGATAGCTCAGCCTATGCTTATGCAGTTATCAGAAGAGTTTTCTAGTGTTGGATTTTTTGGTATTGATGTTGATAAAAACGAAAATGCAAGAGAAGAATTATCTATCCGCCATATACCTACTATTTTGTTTGTAAAAGACGGCGAGGAAGTTTGTAAAAGACTTGTTGAGCCAAAAGACATAAACGAGTTAAGAGATAGCATTAAGCAGCTTTTGTAGGAGTTGGTTTTGAAATACACAATACTTCTTACAAATGATGATGGATATACGGCTAAAGGTCTTTTAAAGCTAAGAAAGGCATTAAAAAAGACTATTAAAAATGCTAGGATTATAACAGTAGCACCTTTTAGTGAAAAAAGTGCTTGTGCTCACTCTCTTAGTATAAAAAACTCGCTTGAGTTTATAAAAATCAAAAAAGATTTTTATGCTGTAAAAGACGGCACTCCAAGTGATTGTGTTTGCCTTAGTTTTTCTAAGCTAAAAAAACTACCTGATTTGGTGGTATCAGGGATAAACAACGGTGCAAACCTAGCTCAAGATATCACATACTCTGGAACTTTGGGTGCTTGTATGGAAAGCGTTTTACATGGTGTTAGGGCTGTGGGATTTTCTCAGTTTTATACTAAAAAATCAAAGTTTAAAAAATCTAGTATTTTAGCGGCAAAGCTAATTAAAAAAATACTTAAAAATGAAAACCTTTTAAAACAAAGAGAATTTTTGAGTGTAAATTATCCTGATTATAAACAAGAGTTTAAAGGATACAAAGTAAGTCCGCTTGGAAAAAGAGTTTATACCTTTAAAAGCAAAAAGTTTAAAGACCCACATGGACGCAAACATTACTGGATAAAAAATCTTAATAAAGATTATAACTATGAAGAAGTAGCTAAAAGCGACATAGATAGCGTTATAAAAGGTTACGCTAGTATAACTCCTATAACTTTGGATATGACTGCTTATGATAGTTTAAAGCCACTTAAAAAGTTTATCGCTAAGATAGAGAGCAAATCTTAGGTTATAAACAAACGAAATTTGAAGCTTTTTTATAAATTTCGTTTGTTTTGTTTATAATGTTGTTTAAGTAAAAATGGGGGGGGGTATTTTGCTATAATTTTACTTTTATAAAAGGGAGTAAAAATGGCTTTTAAAAATGTAGTAATCACAAAAGAACTTGATGAAAAATACAAATTATCTAAAATCTTTAATATTTACAACAGAAGATATCAAACTATCCCAGAAGGAAAAGAGTTTTTATTTGATAGTGATAAAGAGTGTTTTTTGCTTGAATGTTATCACTATGAAGACCCAGAGCTAAACCACTTTTATCTTAGCAAGGCTGTATATATGATGTGGTATCAAAATACCTTTATAGAGCTTGTGATAGATTATGATTTTTATGAGATGATTGAAGGCGTGATGTATAATTATATCTATGAGATTTTAGATATAAAAGTGCTTGATGCTACCACTAAAGATAACAAAGAAGGCTTTAATGTAATAAGTTATGATTATATATGTAATGTTTTAGGCATTAGGGAAAAATCACCGCTTAGCAAAGATGAAATCTTTAGCGTAGTAAAAGATGCTTTGTTAGCTTGTAAAGGCTACGGAGAAAAAGTATATGTTTTAGATGAGATAACTAAACAAAAGCTAGAGCGAACAAAACTATCATTAGATGAGGCAAATGAGATTTTAGATATCGCTGGTGATACAAGGTATTTTGATTATGTAGCAAAGCATTTAGACTTAAGATATCTTGGAGTTTTTAACAAACACACCATTTTTTGCGAAGGGGTAAATGATATAAAAGATACAAGAAGTATTGATAAAACTATCGCTTTAAAGTTTTTGGATATTGATACAAATACAAGTCTTAAAAATGCTTTTATGAGAGTTTTTGATATAGATGAGCAAAGTTTGTTAAAAACCTTAAAAAGCGATATGTTTAAGCATGTTAATATCTATGATGAGTTTAGCTCTCGCTTAAACGAAGAATTACATAACACAAAAGAATACAAAGCTTATGTGGAGTTTGAGTTTATACACGGAACTATCTTAAAGCGTTTTGCAAAAGAGACATCAGGCGCAGTTCGCGTTATAGTAGGCGATAATCCTAGTTATAATTTTGTTCATGCAATTTGTGGTGAGATTATGAAAAATGAAAACATAACTATGATAAATGATATACCAAAGAAGTTTTATCATGATTGTGTGTGGTATCATGAGGATTTGATTGATGCTTTTAGGCGTGAGAAGGAGTTTTTTAGGGAGCATGTAAAAGAAACAGAGTTACTTTTAAAACAATTATCAATACATCAAAAATACGGTATGCGTGGTTTTAAAGTTTTTAGATTTTTTTATAAATACTACGATAAAGCTTTTAAGTTTTTTAACAAATACTACAATCCTTTTATGAAAGTTGTTATATTTGGTTTGCAGTTAGCTTGTGTTTATTTTGTTGTTAGATTAGTTATTGTTTTGCTTGAGATTTTTGGTTTGATTTAGT
>CAZYDK010000037.1:0-11043 GCA_964646025.1 uncultured Campylobacteraceae bacterium
AACGGCTTTAATGTAGAGCAAACCACTATAAATCAAGGCTATGATGAAGCAACTGGGGTAGAAAAGTTTTTAAAAGTCATAATCTATCAAATTCCTTGCTTTATATGAACGGATTTTTTGAGAATACTAGCTAGAGTTTTTACAGCTGGTAAAGGAAAACTTTGGGAAAATGATGGCAAAGTAGAAGCGACCCTAGCAAAAAATACGGCTCAGGTGGGCTTAGCCAAGGTAAAAAATATATGATTTCTTGGAGTTTTAACGCTCCAAAGGTTGCATTTTTTGAAGAAGGGCAATTTTTTAGTGATGTTGGAGTTGATGGAGTAAGCCTTCATAAAGCAAATGAGTTAGCTAGAATGTGTGCGCTTAAAATTTACGCTTGTTATGATGTTCATAAATAGGGTGATACGCAAAAATATCTAAAAGAATACGAAAATCACATACTAAATGAAATCGTAAATTCCTATACGGATTAAATTCTTAATCCGTGAAATTAAAATTTTTATATTGATATGATATAAAAATTGTATTTCATAAACAAACGAAATTTATAAAGTTTTTGCAAATTTCGTTTGTTTTGGTTTTATATACTCATATCATTGTAGACTTTTTTCTCTTGTCCTTTTGAGTTTTTTACTACACTAAAATAACTTTTATCTTTTATTATAATTCTACCTGCAAGACCAACAGCGGTAGCGTTTGGCGGAATATCCTTTAAGACAATTGCATTTGCTCCGATTTTGGCATTTTTTCCTATAGTTATATTTCCTAGCACTACAGCACCAGCACCTATTATCACACCATCTTCAATCGTTGGGTGTCTTTTGCCTTTTTCTTTTCCTGTGCCACCAAGTGTTACTCCGTGATAAATTGTAACATCGTCTCCAACAATGGCTGTCTCACCTATAACAACTCCCATTCCATGGTCTATGAAAAGCCCTTTACCTATCTTTGCACCAGGGTGTATTTCTATACCTGTGCAAAACCTTGAAAACTGAGATATGGCTCTAGCTATAAAAAACATTTCACGCTTATAGCAAAAATGAGCAAGTCTATGATATATCATGGCATGTATGCTTGGATAAAGAAAAAACACCTCTAGTTTGCTTTTGGCAGCAGGGTCGTTTTTTATAACATTTTCTATGTTATACATGATATCTTTAAGCATCAAAGACTCCAGTAGATAGATATTTTTCTCCACCATCAGGGGCTATTGTTAGAACTTTTTTGCCTTTACCTAGTTTTTGCGCTATATGTATGGCAGCATAAACATTAGCTCCAGATGATATACCTAAAAAAAGCCCTTCTTTGTTTGCTAAATCTTTGCATGTTTTAAAAGCATTTTCATTACTAACTTGAATGATTTCATCAATCAAGCTTACATCACATATATCAGGGATAAATCCAGCTCCTATACCTTGAATTTTATGTGCTCCTGCTTTTTGTCCGCTCAAAACTGCAGAGCTTTGTGGTTCAACGGCAATGATTTTGATATCACTAAACTTTTGCTTAAGTCTTTTTGCGTTGCCGCTAATCGTTCCACCCGTTCCAACCCCAGCAACAAAAGCGTCTAAAGCATCAAAATCATTTATGATTTCAAGCGCTGTAGTTTCATAGTGTGCTTTTGTGTTTGCATGATTTTCAAATTGTTGTGGGATAAAGTATCTTTTATCATTTTGTGCTAGCTCATAAGCTTTTTTTATGGCTCCACTCATTCCATCTTTTCCATCACTTAGTATTAGTTTTGCTCCGTAGCTAGTGATTAAATCTCTTCTTTCTTTACTCATACTATCAGGCATAACTATATGAACTTCATAGCCTTTTAGTTTTCCTATCATAGCTAGTGCTATACCTGTGTTTCCGCTAGTTGGCTCAAGGATTATAGAATCATTTTTTAAGACTCCATTTTTTTCAGCTTCTTCTATCATAAAAAGTGCTGCTCTATCTTTTATAGAGCCTCCAAGATTAAATTTTTCAAGTTTTACATAAACTTCTGCCATATTGTCATCTACTAGATTTGAAAGCTTTACAACAGGTGTGTTTCCTATTAGGTCTAAAATATTTTTATATATCATTTTTGCTCCTAAATTCCCATTTTATCAGGGTTTAAAATATTGTTTGGGTCAAAAGCATTTTTTATAGCTTTCATGATAGCAAGCTCTTCTTTGCTAAATGCAAGATGCATAAAAGGAGCTTTTGCTATGCCTATACCATGCTCACCACTTAAAGTTCCGCCAAGCTCAACGGTGGCTTTGAAAATCTCTTCTATTGCTTTATAGCCATTTTCTACTTGCACGGGGTCGTTTTTATCTTTTACCATTACATTTGTATGCACGTTGCCATCTCCAGTATGTCCAAAGCAAGGCACAAGCACTCCGTATTTTTCACCTATTTCATAGTTTTTACGCAAAAGTTCTGTTAGTTTTGAGCGTGGGACTGTTATATCTTCGTTTAGTTTTAACGAGCCATAACAATTTATCGCTTGGGAGCAGTTACGCCTTGCAAACCATATATCATTTCTTTGCGTTTCATCTTTTGCGATGATAAAATCTTTTGCTCCATTTTTCATAAAGCTTTCTTTAAGTATAGCTATATCGTGCTCTAGTGCTTCGGGTACATTACCATCAACATCAGCTATTAGTAAAGCTCCAGCATCCACAGGAAGCCCTTTTTTAAATCTTTCTTCAACAGCTCTTATGCAAAGATTATCCAAAAACTCCATACTAACAGGAACAACTCCACTTGCTAAAGTTTTAAAAACAGCATTCATAGCATCATCAACACTATCAAAAACCCCAAGTGCTGTTTTGCTAAGCTTTGGCTTAGCTATGATTTTAAGTGTTATTTTGGTGATGACCGCTAGTGTGCCTTCACTTGCTATTAGTGTCCCTACCATGTTGTATCCAGCTACATCTTTTATGGTGCGTTTGCCAAAATTTACTATATCTCCATTTGGAAGCACTGCTTCAAGCGCCATAACATAATCTTTTGTTATACCATACTTTGTAGCTTTCATACCGCCGCTATTTTCAGCAACATTTCCACCTAAAGTAGAGTAATCTAGGCTTGCAGGGTCAGGTGGATAAAAAAGCCCGTGTTCTTTTAAAGCCTCATTTAAATGTGAATTTATGACGCCAGGTTCAACTACGGCTACTAAGTTTTGTGTATCAATTTCTAAAATTTTATTCATATATTTTTCAAAAGCAAGGATTATCCCTCCATTACTTAAGCTGCCACCTGTAAAGCCACTTCCAGCTCCTCTTGGTACGATTTTTATTAGATTTTGATTACAATACTTTAAAATATCACTAACTTCTTGTGTATTTTTTGGAAACAATACTCCGTTTGGAAGTATTTTTTTACGAGTTGCATCGTATGAGTAAGCATGCAAATGTAATTCATCAAAATACGCATTTTCTTCACCTAAAAGCTTTTTAAAATACTCTTGGTGTTTAATATCTATCATTATTTATCCTTTTTAAAATACTCTTTATTATTTTCTTTTATTAGGTTTAAAAAATATTCATTATATTTGATTTTTAACTTATAAAAAACATTTGCATAAATGTTATTTTGTTTTTCATCAAAATTATTATTTGCCATATCAAAACTATGTAAGATTTTAAAACTTACGCAATCAAGCATATATGCTTTATCTTTTAAAACTATATTTAAAGTGCCAACATCATTTAAAAGACAAAATTTTTTAAAGTCTTTTGTTTTTGGTTTTTTAGTATCTTCGTATGCTAAAAATCCTATAAAAATATCAGGATGAATGTATGTGTATTCGTGGTCAAACATTTCTTCATATAAAGCATTATTTGGTGCTATGGTTAAAGCTTTTTTATAGTTTATGTCTTTTAGGATTTTATCTGTTAGTCTTAGATTTTGTTTTAAGCTTGGCATTGATTTTTGCTCTAAATTATACTCATCAAGTAATCTTGCATTACAAATATCATTTTGTTTAGATAAAACACTTGCTTTAGCTACAATTACCATACCATCATTAAAATCTCTAGTTATATAAAATTGTTCGTTAATTCTTAAATCACAATTATTTACATTAAAATTTCGTTTGTTTATATCGCTTATATTCATATTGTTATCATAATTTATAGTTGGAGTTTCACTTAAGCTTTGATTAAATAAATCAAAAAAATTATTTGCATAAGCGTTTAAGCAAACACAAGTTGCAAAAGCACAAAATAGTAAGTTTTTTTTCATAATACACCTTTCATAAAAACCCAAATTATAATTTAAATTGTTTAAATTAAAAGCTAAATAAAGCTAAAAAAAGTAAAATTCACTCTTACAAATTAACAATCTAAGGGTCTTAATGCTTAAAAAAATCATATTATTATTTCTTTTTTACTCATGCTCTTTTGCAACAGTTTTAACTATGCATGAGCGTATTTGGGAAAAAGGAGATAGCTTTTTATACTTTTTACAAAAAAATAATATTCCACTATCAATATATAACAAACTTGATAGAGAAGACCAAGAACTCACGGCTGAAATTTACGCTGGTATCAAGTATCATATGTTAAAGAATGAAAATGATGAGATAGAGCAAGTTCTAATCCCAATAAGCGATAATTTACAAATACATATTTATAAAGACAATAATGACAAATATGCAGTTACTTTTACTCCAGTAGCTTACGAGCAGGTTGAGTCTGTTCTTACTTTAAAAGTTCAAAGAAGTGTATATCAAGACATAAGCGACGCTGTATCTAGCAAGGTTGCAAAAGCTCTTTTAGTGGCTTTTTCAAATAGTATTGATTTTAAGATAGTTCAAAAAAATGACAATGTAGCTATACTTTATACCCAAAATATAAGACTAGGACAGCTTTTTGGGGATTTGCACATAAAAGCTGCTATGGTTGAAATAAATAGAAGACCAAATTATATTTATAGATATAAAGATTTAGGATTTTTTGATAAAAATGCTAAGCAGCTTGAAGATTATTTTTTCATTCTTCCTGTTGGAGATGCTAGAATTTCGTCTCCATTTTCAAACGGAAGATTTCATCCAATTCTTAAAAAATATCGTGCCCACCTTGGTATAGATTATGCAAGACCAACAGGATATCCAGTAAAAGTAGCCGCTAGTGGTAAGATTTTATTTAGAGGGTCTTTAAGGGGATATGGAAATGTTATTAAGGTTCAACATCAAGATGGATATATGACACTTTATGCACATTTAAGTCGTTTTGGTGCTATAAGTGCTGGTCAAATGGTAAGACAAGGGCAAGTTATAGGATATGTTGGCTCAACTGGTATGAGTACTGGCCCACATCTTCATTTTGGTATGTATAAAAATGGAGTTGCTATAAACCCAGCAAGTATAGTAAAAGTAACCAAAAAAGCATTATATGGCAATGATAAAAGAGAATTTGATTCGCAAAAAGCTGATTATGATGTACAAATTCAAAGAGCGGTTAACGAGCAAAAACCAAGTAGAAAATTTGTTCCTTTTGATTTGATTGTTCCGCTTGAAAGCGAAGATGTAAATATGCATCTTAACCAAACTCACGAGGAAAATTAATGACTCAAAGTTGCCAAATCATAGAAGAATTTTTAAACAAACAAGAAAATTGTGCTTTTATTGATTTGGTTAATGCTTTAAAGATAGTTAAAGAAGAAGACGATAGTTTATATTTTGATTATTTATCAAAATTTACAGATGATGCGCTTGGAAACTTAATTAGCTTTATGCCTGATTTTATGCTTGAAGATGTTTTGGGTATAAAATCAACAAAGGATATAGCAAAAGCTATAGAAAGCTTAGAGAGTGATGATGCAACAGATGCTTTACAAAATATAGAACATATTGATGAGATTAAAGCAAATGAGATTTTCAATCACTTAAATTATGAAGACCAAAAAGATATTTTATTCTTAAAAGAATACGATGAAAATAGCGTTGGTGCTTATATGCAAACTGAGTTTTTTAGTGCAAAAATAAGCGATAGCGTAAAAGAGGTTATAAAAAAATATCGCCTTTTAAAGCATGAGATGCCGCATACTTACATACAAGTTTTTTTAACAAATTCTTATGGTGCGTTAGAATATTGTGTAAATATAGGTGATTTGATACTTCTTGACCTTGATAAAAGCTTTAAAGATATTATTGAAGAAAACTCAACTCAGCTTATACAAAAAGCACATTTTGTATATGATTATGATGATATAAATGAAGCTATTATGAAGGTTGAAGATTATGACCTTAGCGTAATAGGCGTTGTAGATAAAAAACAAAAACTAATAGGAAGAATTACATATGATGATATCCACGATATCATTCAAGATAATGCAACAGAACAGATTTATAACCTTGCTGGTGTTGGTGAGGGAGAAGATGAAACGAGCTTAAAGGCTGCAAAAGGTAGAGCTGGTTGGCTTTTAATTAATCTTGTAACTTCTTTAATATCTGCTAATGTTATAGCAATTTTTAGCGAAGAGATTGAAAAGCTTGTGGCACTTGCTGCTATTATGCCAATTGTTGCTTCTATGGGTGGAAATACCGGTGCTCAAGCATTAGCTGTTACTGTTAGGCGTCTTGCGTTAGGAGAGATTGATTTTACAGACGCAAGAAGAGTAATTTTTAGAGAAGTTGGGATTTCATTTTTAAATGCTACAATATTTGCCATAATTTTAGGCGTTGTATCTTTGCTTTGGTTTAAAATGCCACTTTTAGGGCTTGTTGTGTTTATATCAATGGTATTAAACTTAGGTTTTGCTGGATTTATAGGAAGTTTTATACCGCTTAGTTTAAAAAGATTTGGTATTGACCCTGCTGTTGGTTCAAACATACTTTTAACTGCAACAACAGATGCTATAGGTTTTTTTAGCTTTTTATTTTTAGCAAAAATAATACTACTTTAAAGGATAAAAATGATTTTTATAGATGCTTGTTTTAAAAAAGATACACCTTATACACCTGTTTGGATGATGAGACAAGCAGGAAGATATCTACCAGAGTATAGAGCTGTAAGAGCTAGTGCAGGGGATTTTATAAGCCTTTGTAAAAATTATAAATTAGCAAGTGAAGTAACGCTTCAGCCTGTTGATATACTTGATGTTGACGCTGCGATAATTTTTTCAGATATTTTGGTTGTTCCTATGCAAATGGGCTTAAATCTTCGTTTTGAAAGTGGAGAAGGTCCTGTGTTTGATAGCACTATAAGAAATCTTGATGATTTATCTAAACTTAGCTTAGATGTTAATCTTGATTATGTTTATGACGCATTAAAACTAACTAGAGAAAAATTAAAAGATGATAAAGCTTTGATAGGCTTTTGTGGTGCTCCTTGGACATTAGCTACTTATATGATAGAAGGTCGTGGTAGCAAAAATTATGAAAATAGTAAAAAAGCAATTTATAAAAACGAGCCATTTATGAAAGAGCTTTTATCTATGCTAACACAAGCTCTTAAAAGCTATTTAGAAAATCAAATCAAATCAGGTGCAAATGCGGTTATGATTTTTGATAGTTGGGCGGGAGCGCTTGAAAGTTCAGTGTATCTTGAGTATGGTTTTAGTTATATAAAAGAGATTTGTTCTTATCTTAAGCCAAAATACCCTTATATTCCTATCATAGTTTTTGCAAAAGGAAGTGCTTTAAGCTATGAGAAAATGGATGGAGATTTTGATGTTTTTGGGGTTGATTGGAGTACTCCGATTGAGTATGCAGATAAGATAATACCTACAAAATACTGTTTGCAAGGAAATATGGAGCCTTTTAGACTTTATGATAAAAAAGCTATTGATGAAGGCATAGAGCATATAAGAGCAAATATTAAAAATCATAAACATATTTTCAATTTAGGTCATGGTATAACACCTGATGTGCCTGTTGAAAATGCAAGATATTTTATACAAAAAGCACAAGGAAAAATATAAGAAAGGATAATTTATGAACATAGTTAAAAAAGCTTTGACATTTGAAGATGTGTTGTTAGTGCCTCAATATTCAGAGGTTTTGCCAAAAGAAGTAGATATAAGAACAAAACTTACAAAAAATATAAGTTTAAATATACCTTTACTTTCAGCCGCTATGGATACTGTTACAGAGTATAAAACAGCTATTATGATGGCAAGACTTGGCGGCATAGGAATAATTCATAAAAATATGGACATACAAAGCCAAGCAAAACAAGTTGCCAGGGTGAAAAAAAGTGAAAGCGGAATTATAATAGACCCTGTTTTTATACAAAAAGATAAAAAAGTAAGCGACGCACTTGCAATCATGAGCGAATATCATATCTCAGGAATTCCTATTGTAGATGATGACAAAAAACTTATAGGGATTTTAACAAATAGAGATTTAAGGTTTGAAAATGATTTTTCTAAAAAAGTAGAAGAAGTTATGACAAAACCACCGCTTATTACAGCTCATAAGGGTTGTACTTTAGATGAAGCGGAAGTGATATTTTCTAAAAATAAAGTAGAAAAATTACCACTTGTTGATGAAAATGGAATTTTGTGTGGGCTTATTACAATTAAAGATTTGAAAAAGCGTAAAGAATACCCAAATGCAAATAAAGATAAATTTGGAAGACTTGTAGTTGGTGCAGCTATTGGCGTGGGTGCTTTAGATAGGGCAAAAGCACTTGTAGAAGCTGGTGTTGATGTTCTTGTAATGGATAGTGCTCACGGACATAGTAAGGGCATTATTGATACTTTAAAAGAAGTTAAAAAAGCACTAGATGTAGATGTTATAGTTGGAAATGTTGCTACAGCAAAAGCAGTTAAGGACTTAGTAGAAGCTGGAGCAGATGCTATAAAAGTAGGTATTGGACCAGGTAGTATATGTACCACTCGTATAGTAAGTGGTGTTGGTGTTCCGCAAATTAGCGCTATTAGTGAGTGTGCGAATGAAGCTAGAAAGTACGGGGTTCCTGTGATAGCTGATGGAGGCATTAAATACTCAGGAGATATAGCAAAGGCACTAGCAGCTGGAGCAAGTTCAGTTATGATAGGTTCGCTTTTAGCAGGAACCGATGAAAGCCCAGGATTACTTTTTACATATCAAGCAAGACAGTATAAAACTTACCGTGGTATGGGAAGTCTTGGTGCTATGCAACAAGGTAGTTCTGATAGGTATTTTCAAGAAGGAACAGCTAAAGAAAAACTTGTGCCAGAAGGAATTGAAGGAAGAGTTCCTTATGTGGGTAGCTTAAAAGATGTGATTTATCAGCTTGTTGGAGGTCTTAGAAGCTCTATGGGTTATGTTGGTGCAAAAGATTTGGAGATTTTTTATCAAAAAGCAGAGTTTGTAGAAATCACAAGTGCAGGGCTTAGAGAAAGTCATGTTCATGATGTAAGCATAACTCAAGAAGCACCAAATTATAAAACTGGACAATGATATGGAATTTGAAGAATTGTTAAAAGAATTAGAGTTAAATCTAAGCAAACTTAAAAAAAGTGATTTAACTCTAAATGATACTTTAAAACTTTATGAAGAATCTATGGCAAAAATCATACAAGCAAAAGAAGTGCTAAATAAAGCGGAGCTAAGATTTAAAGAGCTTAGTATCAACAAGGAAGAAAATTGAAAGTAGCGGCACTTCAGCTTCCAACTTTAGGGCTTGGCAACAATAGACTTATTTATTATCTTCAAACTTGCGTTAAAAATGATGTAAAAATCGTATGTCTTAGCGAGTATGCTATCAATAGCTTTTTTAAAGAGATTGAAAAAATGCCAAAAGGTATGATAATAGAACAAAGTCAAAATAAACTAGAGCTAATGAAAGACTTTACAAAAGAAAATGATATTACCATTATAGCTCCTATCATTTTGCATACTAAAAATGGTTTTATAAAAACTTGTGTAAAAGTTCAAAATGGAGTGGTTAAAAAATACGAACAGCAAATACTTATAGATTATTCACACTGGAATGAAAAGTCGTTTTTTAAAAACAAGCAAACAAATAGCGATAATTTTAAGCTTTTTACATTTAATCAAAATGGTTTTAAGATAGCTTTGATGTTTGGATATGAGCTTCATTTTGATTTTGCTTTTAAAGAGATTATGAGTAAAAAAGTAGACCTTTTGATAGTTCCTACTGCATCTACATTTGAATCAAATCCAAGATGGCTTAGACTTATACAAACAAGAGCGTTTTTAAATAGCGTTCAGATTTTAAGGATAAATCGCATAGGTTTATTTGATGAGAGTAAGATTTCTTGGGATTTTTATGGAAATAGCTGCTTTGTAGATGAGTTTGGCAATGTGATTAACGAGCTTGGAGCAAAAGAAGAGCTTTTGTTTGCGGATATTAAAAAAACAAACAAAGCTAGAAATATCGTAGGTTTTGAAAAGGTTGTAAATGCAAAATAATTTTTATTTAGAGTATTTTAAAAGACAAATCCCAATTGTTGGAGAAGAAGGACAGCAAAAATTATCAAGCAAAAAGGTAGCGTTAATAGGTGCTGGTGGGCTTGGTGGGTTTTATGCTTTTGGTCTTAGTGGTTGTGGTCTTGAAGAAATCTATGTTGTGGATTTTGATACCGTGAGCTTAAGCAATATCCATAGGCAAGTTATGTTTGATTTTAACGACATAGATAAACACAAAGCAGATGAGTTTAAAAAGCTAGAAAAAAGAACTTACACAACAATATCGCCAAAGATTATGAGTGCTGATGATTTTTTTGCTACACATGATGATATAGACCTTATTATAGATGCTACGGATAATATGAACGCAAGAATGTCTATATCAAAAGCTGCTAAAAATTTAAATATACCTTTTGTTTATACTAGCGTTGATGGTTTTACAGCTCAAGCTTGTATATATAAAAACAAAGATTTTAGACCAAACAATGCAAACACAATACAAGGTCAAGTAGCACCAATGGTAATGCTTTCTGCTAGTGTTGGTGCTGTGCTTAGCATTAGATATTTATCTGGACTTGATGTGGAGTTTGATAAGCTTTATCACATTGATTTTCATAAGTCATTTAACCTTTTTAGTTTTATTTAGTTTATAAACAAACGAAATTTAGTGAAGTTTTTACGGTGCGTTCTAAATTTCGTTTGTT
>CAZYDK010000038.1:0-10812 GCA_964646025.1 uncultured Campylobacteraceae bacterium
CAGTTCCGCTTAACATCGGCACTGATGTTCTTTTTACTATTTCAAAAGGAGTTTTGCCTGTGCTTCCTGCAACTATCATAATAACAGCAGATACAGGAGAAACAGACCTTATCAAGTTTCCAGCTAGACCCATAGGGATAGCTATTGACATTACATCTATGTTTGCCGCTTCAGCTAGTGGAACAAAAAGCGGAACCATAGCAAAAAATAACGCTATACCGCTACCACTTAAAACAACTATAAGTATAGTAAGTAAAACCAAAATAAGTGGCAATACAAAACCAAATCCACTTGCTTGCATACCTGTCATACCAGCTTGTAAAGCGTTTATGATACCTATAGATTTAAGCCCTGTAACAAAAGTTGAACCAGCTACAAGTAAAGCTACAATAGGCATAGCTCCGCCCATACCTTTAAAAAATTCTTGTGTTTTATCAAGAGTGGATTTAAAATCCCTACTTCTTATAAGCTCACAAACGATAGCAGCGATTATAGAAAATATAATAACAACTTCTATTCCTACATTTTTACCAGCTTCAAAACATGATAAAACAAGCAGTAAAACAATAGGCAATAAAGGTAAAATTCCATAAATAACCTTAACAACAGGAGAAAAATCAAGCTTTATATCTTCTTCTTGTTTTACACCTTCATTTCCAAGCTCTGGATTTTTCTTATCACAATACTTTTGCCATAAAAAATGCACCACAGCCATAAAAATAATAGTTGGAATTGAAACCTTTGCATGATAGTTAAAAACATAATCACTAGGAGTTAAGGTTTTAAACATTTCAAGATTGTTTAGCTCTTTAACAACAGCGATATTATCACTACCAAGTGGCGTTGGTACGATTGTAGCTGTTGTTGCTATAACAGCAGCCGAACTAAGAGCAGACAAACCAGCTTTTCTCATGATAGGATAAATAGTAGCTAGTAAAATGATAGCTAAGTTTGATGCGCTTGGTATTACCATAGAAAGCATATTTCCTATCAAAAATACAACAGACACTAAAAGATAAGGAGATTTTATAAGCTTAATTGGTTTTAAAAGTAAGCTTACCGTTGCATCATTTGCTTTTATAGCATTCATATAAGTAGCATATCCACCCAAAATCAAAATTATAAAACCAGACTTAACAATAATATCTTTAAATATATAAATAATAGCCTCTAGCGGCACAAGCATGGTAAATCCACCTGCATTAAACCCCTTAGCACCAATAGGGTTTCCATATATAAGTGCTACAAACATAAGCACAATACCAACAAAAAATAAGCTTATTTTCACATCAAGGTTTTTAATAAGCATATAAACAATAAGCCCTACCCCACAAAGAGCACTAAAATACATAATAATACTTGGCATAAAAATCCTTTAAATACATTTGCTCATAGAGTCTAAAAACCACTTTCTAAACTCATTTTGGTCTATATCTATACATACTTTTGCATTTGGACTTTTACCAAGATAACCTTTTAAATCCACAACGCTACAACCTCTAGCTAAACCATTTAACTCAATATCTACAAAACAATCTTGTGTAGTAAATAATTCAGGGTTTAAAAGATAAGCTATAGCACAACTATCATACATCTTAAGACCTGTATTAAACGAACCACCGCGGTATTTTTTAAATAAAGCATGAGCCATTTGACCGATTTTACCAAAGCTATAAATCTGTCCCATATCATCAGGCATTACAAGAGCTTTAAGCCCAACATCAAGCGTAGCCATTACGATAGGTAGTCCAAAATTAAACACCATTTTAGCTGCTTCTGGGTCTGTTGCGAAGTTAAACTCACCTAAAACACTTTTATTTCCACGACCAAGCGAACCACCCATAAGCACAATTTGGTCTATATTTTCTTTAACCTCAGGATACATAGAAAAAAGCAACGCTATATTTGTAAGTGGAGCAATCGGAACTAAAGTTATTTTTTCTTTGCTATTTAAAATAGTATCTCTTAGCTCCAAAATAGCATGATTTTTACATAAAAGCTCTTTTTTTGGCTCAGGAAAATCATATCCGTCCATTCCGCTTGAACCATGAACGTTTGAAGCATCAATCAAAGGTTCAATAAGTGGAGCTTTTGCACCCATAGCAACAGGCACATCTTTACCATAAAGCGCTAATAGTTTTAAAGCATTATTTGTAACTTTTTCTAAGCTTACATTACCTGCTACAGTGCTAATTAGCTTAACATCTAATTTATTTGAAAACAAAGCAATAGCAATGGCTATAGCGTCATCAATACCTGGGTCTGTATCTATAATAATCGGTTTCATTTTTAATCCTTAAAAAAATTATTTACTTCATCTAGTGTAGGAACAGAACTTCCAGCACCCATTTTAAGAGTGCTTAAAGCCGCTGCTTTTGAACCTAAAACAATAGCTTCATCTATACTTGTGTTTTTGCTAAGATTTGCACAAAGCCCACCTATAAAAGTATCACCAGCAGCAGTTGTGTCTATAGGGTCAACTTTATAAGCTTTAAAAAGCTTTATCTCTTCATCTTGCTTTTTATACGCACAGCCATCACCTGAAAGTGTCAAAACAACTTCCTTTACGCCAAATCCAAGCAATAAATCCATGCTTTTTTCTATGCTTTCTTTGTCTTTTGCGACTATATTTGTATAAAATTCGTTTTCGCTTTGATTTAGTATAAATAAATCTATATATTGAAAATATTCAGAATCTATAACCTTAGCTGGAGCTGGATTGAAAATTGTGTAAAGATTTAATTTTTTTGCAAGCTTTAAAGCTTCGCAAACTGCTTTTTTATCGCATTCTAATTGACATATAAAAATATCACCTTCATTGATTTCTTTATTGTCATATAATTCCTTAAGCATTGATATGATTTTATCTTGCTTTATGTGATGATTTGCCCCATGATTGATGATGATACGATTATCATTATCTACTCTAAGTATAAAGGCTATTCCGCTACTTTTATCATCTGATTTTAAAATATGATTTGTGCAAATACCGTTATTTTTAAGGTCATTTACCAAAATATCTGCAAAATTATCTCCGCCAACACAACCTATCATTTTAACATCAGCACCTAATTTTTTAGCGGCTAACGCTTGATTTGCTCCCTTTCCGCCTTGACTTATCAAAAGATTTCTACCTTGTATAGTCTGCCCTTGTTTTGGCATTTCTTCACAAGCTATAGAAAAATCCATATTCATACTTCCAAAAATGATTACCTTTTTTGACATTATTATCCTTAAATGATTTTAGCTTTACCGACGGTAATTTAATCTAAAAAAATCTAAAATAAAACTTATACAAGCATAATGAAGGTAAATAATATTTAAACAAAATCTAAACAAACGAAATTTGCCCCACCCCATAAATTTTACTTTCTAAATTTCGTTTGTTTATTCAAAACTAGGAAGTAATACATTTTTGAATTTTAACGCTAAAAAGTCTTTCATTTTTTGTGATTGCATTGCTTTTAAAAGTGCTTTTGTTTTTGGACTATTTTCATCGCCATTTCTAACAACCAAAACATTTATATATGCGCTGTTTAGGTTTTCAAGTAAAATAGAATCATTTATAGGATTAAGCCCAGCCACTAAAGCATAGTTTGTATTAATCACAGCTAAATCACATTCATCTAAAACCCTTGCAAGTTGCGGAGCTTCTAGCTCTCTTATCTCTACATTATGAGGATTTTCACTAATGTCTAAAACTGATTTTAGCTCACCCTTAAAACCCTTAAAACCAATGATTTTATGGTATTCAAGCAAATCTAAAGCTCTTGAAGCATTAACTGGGTCGCTAGGTATGAAAATAACAGCACCTTTTTTAAGCTCTTTTATATCCTTTATTTTTTTAGAATAAGCTGCCATAGGAGCTAAAAAGATATTTCCAGCAGAAACTAAGTTCATTCCTTTTTCTTTATTAAAAATCTTAAGATAAGGTCCATGCTGAACAAAATTTGCATCTATTTCGCCATCATTTAAAGCATAATTTGGCACTATATAATCATCAAATTCTATTATCTCAAGCTTGTATCCTTGCTCTTCTACTAAACTTTTTACATTTTCTAAAATCATAGCTGTTGGGTATGGTGTAACACCTATTTTAATTAGTTTATCATTAGCAAAAAGCACCGCACAACCAAAAACCAAACCAAAAAAAATCTTTTTCATTCAAACTCCTTTACCCCCCCCCATTTTTTATCTTTAATTAATTCATACTCCAAAAAAAATTAAAACGCAGGAACAATAGCACCCTTAAACTCATCTTCTATAAACTTTTTAACTTTAGGTGTGTTTATAGCTTTTATTAATGCTTTTGTTTTATCTGTGTTTTCATTGCCTTTTTTAACAACAACTATATTTACATAAGGACTATCGCTACCTTCTAAAAACAAAGCGTCTTTTGTAGGATTAAGCTTAGCCGCTAACGCATAGTTTGAGTTAATGATAGCTAAATCACACTCGTTTAAAACTCTTGGAAGTTGAGCTGCTTCAAGCTCTTTTATCTCAAGATTTTTTGGATTATCTTTTATATCTATAGCTGTCTTAAGCTCAACATCTTCAAAACTTATAACACCTGTTTTAGCAAGTAAATCAAGTGCTCTACTTTCGTTTGTAGGGTCATTTGGAACACAAACTAAGCCACCATTTTTTACATCATTTACGCTTTTTACCTTCTTTGAATAAATCCCCATAGGCTCCACATGAACACCTGTAACACCCACTAAAGATGTGCCTTTGTTTTTGTTAAATTCTTCCAAATAAGGCTTATGTTGAAAAAAGTTCGCATCAAGCTCATCGCTATCTGTCGCTAGATTTGGCATAACATAGTCATTAAAATCAACAACCTCAAGCTCATATCCAGCACCCTTTAACTCATCTTTAATGCTCTCAAGAATCTGTGCGTGTGGCACAGGAGTAGCACCTACCTTTATAGTAGCCGCATTCAAGCTACCAAACAAAACAGCACAAGCTGCAAAAGACAAAATCTTTTTCATTTTTTCTCCTTTTATAAAGTTTATTATTTTAATAATTTTAAAAACTCAGGTGATGTAAAAATCACAACCGACACAAAAACAGCTATATAAATATATACTAGATGATTTTTACCGCTTTTTGTAACTTTATGGGCAAAATCTCCAAAAACTTGTATAACTTGCACCAAAACAACAAGCAAAATCACAGTTTCTATCATAATATCTGTTCTAAATCTTTGATAGCCATACTTTATAGCTACATCTCCAAGTCCACCTGCCCCTACAATTCCAGCCATTGCTGAAAATCCAATCACTACAATTAAGGTTAATGTAACACCATTTATAATTGAAGGTAAAGCCTCACTTAACACTACTTTAAAAATAATTTGAAGCCTGCTAGCACCATAGCTTTTAGCTGCTTCAATCACACCCTTATCAACTTCACTAAATGAAGTTTGAACAAGCTTTGCTATAAAAGGTGCCACGCCGATAGTAAGTGGCACGATAGCTGCTGAAGTCCCTGTGCTGCGACCTACTAAAAACTTCGTAAATGGTATCAAAACAATTATAAGCACCAAAAACGGAAACGACCTAAACATATTTATAATAAAATCAAGCACTCTATAAGCGACCTTGTTTTCATAAAGCCCATCTTTTGATGTAACATAAAGTATAGTTCCAAGAATAAGTCCAAGTATAAAACCAAAACCAGTAGAGGCAAAACTCATATACAAAGTCTCTAAAATAGCTTTTGATAAAATCTTGTCAAAATGTCCATAAATTTCATTTAAGCTTATCATTGCACTTCCTCCCAAATCACACCGCTTTTTGTGATAAAGTTTGTGATTTTTTCTTTATCTTCATTTTTTATATTTATGATGAGTGAGCCTAAAGCTACATCGTTTAGCTTTTCAATCTTGCCCCAAACTATGCTAAAATCAACACTAAGCTCTCTTGCCATTTTTGCTATAACGCCATCTTGCGCTACTTCTTTTGGAAAAATAAGCCTGATATTTAGTCCTGATGTTGGCACAACTTCATCTTCACTTAAAAACTTTCTCATTTTTTTGCTAGGATGTAAAAATATATCACTTACAATACCATTTCCTATAATCTCTCCACCTTCAAGCAAACAAGCTTTATAAGCTATCCTTTTTACAGCGTCCATTTCATGCGTTACTAAAACCACGCTTATGCCTAAATCTTCATTTATTTGCTTAAGCAAATCCAAAATCTGATTTGTAGTTGATGGGTCAAGTGCACTTGTAGCTTCATCGCTTAAAAGTATCTTTGGCTCAAGCGCTAACGCTCTAGCTATAGCCACACGCTGTTTTTGACCACCACTAAGATTTGCCGCATAAGAATCTTTTTTATCAGCTAAGCCAACTATATCAAGCAATTCTTTTACTCTTTTATCAATGTATGAACTAGGTTTTTTATGTACTAGTAATGGCATAGCGATGTTTTCATACGCTGTTTTTCTTTGCATTAAAGCAAAATGTTGAAAAATCATTCCAACTTCTGTTCTAAGCGCTCTTAAGTCTTTTTCTTTTAAATCTTTTACTTCTTTGTCAAAAACTTTTAAGCTTCCACCTTGATAGCTCTCAAGTGCGTTTATACATCTAAGAAGTGTTGATTTACCAGCACCGCTATGACCTACGATAGCATAAATTTCACCTTTTTGAATGTGCAAATTTATATCTTTTAAAACTTCTGTATCACCATATAGTTTTTTAAGATTTGAAATCTTTATCATTTACTTTCCTTTAAAATAATTTAAAGAAAATAAGTTGTTAAAATTGTAGAAAAATTTGTAGCAGACTTATTTTCTTTTTTAGTCGCTTGCTTTGTGATTTTTTGCATCTGACTAAAAAAGAAAAGTTTTTTAATCAGATGCTAGTGCATCTGCATCGTCATTTTAGTATCCTTAAAAATATTTTATCAAAAAATTAGAGAAAAATCCTACTTTATAAACTCTTAATTTTTACTTAAAATAAAGCTAAAATGATTTTGAAAGTCTATTTTTACACATAAAACAGCTTAAACAAACGAAATTTAATATCATTTTTATAAATTTCGTTTGTTTGGTGTTATTTAGATTTTATTTTTAAAATGATAAAATTAAGGTTTTTTATTTTAGGAGAAAATCGTGGATAATTACGAGTATAGCGAACTACTTAAAACCCTAACAAACAAGGTAAACAACATAAAATCAATCATCAAACCAGATGAAATTAAACAAAGATTAAAAGAGATTGAAGAGCTTGAACTTGACCCAAATTTTTGGTCTGACGCTAAAAGAGCGGGTGAGATAAACAAAGAAAAAACAAAAATTTCATCTTTGCTTAGAAAATACGAAGAAGCAAAAAGCTATCTAGATGACAATATAGAGCTTTTTGAGTTAGCCGAAGCTGAAAACGACCAAGATACTGTAAATGCACTTTTTGAAGACGCACCAAATCTTGAAGATAAAATAACTTCACTTGAAGTTTCAATGCTACTTAGCGGAGAAAATGATAGTAAAAATGCGATAGTAAATATCCACCCAGGAGCCGGTGGAACAGAAAGTAACGACTGGGCTAGTATAGTTTATAGAATGTATCTTAGATTTTGCGAGCGTGAGGGCTTTAAGGTTGAAACACTTGACTATCAAGAAGGCGATGAAGCGGGGATAAAAGACGCTAGTTTTATCGTGCGTGGAGAAAATGCTTATGGGTATTTAAAGGCTGAAAATGGAGTGCATAGACTTGTTCGCATAAGTCCGTTTGATTCAAACGCTAAGCGTCATACAAGCTTTTGTAGTGTGCTTGTAAGCCCTGAAATTGATGATGATATAGAAATTGATATACAAGAAAAAGACATTCGCATAGACTACTACAGAGCTAGTGGTGCAGGCGGACAACACGTAAATAAAACAGAAAGTGCCGTTCGTATCACTCACATAGCAACAGGCATTGTAGTGCAATGTCAAAACGATAGAAGCCAACATAAAAACAAAGCCACCGCTATGAAAATGCTAAAAAGTAGATTATATGACATTGAAATGGCTAAGCAAAATGAAGGCAAAGACACAGGAACAGCGGGAGAAAACAGCTTTGGCCATCAAATCCGCTCTTATGTTTTAGCACCTTATCAACAAGTAAAAGATTTACGCTCAAATATCGCCTACTCGCAAGTAAATGCGATACTTGATGGAGATATAAAAAAAGTGCTTGAAGATGTGCTTATAAGCCTTAAAAATAGTTAATTTACACAAATAAAAGGATAAAAATGAAACTAATATCATGGAATGTAAATGGACTTAGAGCGGTTTTAGGCAAAAATGCACTAGATGATGTTTTTGCACTAAAGCCTGATTTTTTGGGTATTCAAGAGATAAAGGCAAGTCCTGATAAAATCCCATCATCTGTAAATGATTTTGGATATAAAGTAAGCTCAAATAGTGCCAAAAGAGCTGGATACTCTGGCGTGATGAGTTTTTGTAACTTTGAGTGTAGCGCTGATAAAGCCTTGTTTTTTGATGATGATGAAGGTAGAGTGCTTGAACATAGGTGGAATGATATAGTTTTATTTAATATATATTTTCCAAACGGACAAGGTGGAGCTGAAAGACTTGCCTATAAAATGGACTTTTATGATAAGTTTTTGGCATATCTTAAAGAACTTTTAAAGCAAGGCAAAAAAATCATCATTTGCGGAGATGTAAATACAGCTCACCGCGAAATAGACCTAACCCACCCAAAAGCTAATGAAAAAGAAAGTGGATTTTTACCAGAAGAAAGAGCTTGGATAGATAGTTTGCTAGAAGCTGGATTTATAGATACTTTTAGATTTATACACGGCGATGAACCTGAAAAATACTCGTGGTGGAGCTATAAAACAAAAGCAAGAGAAAGAAATGTAGGCTGGAGAATAGACTACTTTTTTATATCTAATAACCTAAAAGATAACCTAAAAGACGCTTTTATACTAAGTGATATTTATGGCTCTGATCATTGCCCTGTCGGTATAGAGCTTAGTTTGTGATATATAAAAGCCTAGATGAGTTTGACCCACAAAAAGACAAAGCTTTAAAAAAGCTTTTGTTTAATTCTAGGGTTTTTACTCTTAGTAGCGATAGCGGTGGCGGGTTTGGGAGCTGTCCGCTTTACTTTGCTTATGATGATAAAAAGCTTGTATTTTTAAGCTCCCCTAACTCCCACCATATAAAATCTCAAAAAGATATTTCTAGTGCTAGTATTTTTAGTGATAGTAAAAATTTACTAAGCATTTGCGGACTTCAGTTTAAAGGCAACATAAGACTAGCAACAGATGATGAAAAAAAGGTGTATTTAAACAAATATCCTTTTGTAGGTCGTATGGCTATAAAAGAAAATTTTTATACATTTTGTATAAAAAGTGCCAAGCTAAGCAACAACGCACTAAAAGATAAAATCATTTTCACACAAACAAACGAAATTTAACAAAGCTTATAAATTTCGTTTGTTTACCTTAAAAATAGCACCTAAAAAGCATTGTTTTATGTATATTTTGATAAAATTTTTCAAAATACATAAAAGGAGTTTTTTATATGTTAGAGATTTCTGGTGCAAATATCGTGATTGTGGTTTTGTTAGTTTTAGCTATTTTGTTTTTAAAACTAGCTATCAAAATCGTTTCTCAAAGTGATATTATCATCATTGAAAGGCTTGGGAAATTTCATAAAGAAATAAGCGGTGGATTTCACTTAATCTTCCCTGTGCTTGATGTTCCAAGAGCTGTAATAACCATAAGAGAACAGCTTATTTATATAGATAAACAACAAGTTATTACAAAAGATAACGTAAATATATCAGTAGATGGCATAGTGTATTTAAAGGTAACTAATGGAAAAATGGCTGTTTATAATGTAGAAGATTATAAAATGGCAATTTCTGCCCTTGCGATGACAACTTTAAGGGGTGAAATAGGTGGAATGAACCTTGATGATACGCTAAGTAGTCGTGATAGATTAAACGCAGCTTTGCAAATGGCTTTATGCGATGCAGCAGATAACTGGGGTGTAAAGATAATGAGAGTTGAAATATCAGAAATCTCAGTTCCAGCAGGCATTGAAGAGGCTATGAATATGCAAATGAAAGCTGAGCGTGAAAAAAGAGCTATCGAACTAAACGCTGAGGCTAAAAAAGCAGCACTTATAAGAAATGCAGAAGCGCTAAAACAAGAGCAAGTTTTAAACGCAGAAGCCATAGAAAGAATGGCAGATGCTAAAAAATACGAGCAAATTGCTATATCTTTAGGTCAAAAAGAAGCTATGCGTAATCTAAACGAAGCAATGAGCGAAAATGTAAATGCGGCTGAGTTTTTACTAGCAAAAGGTAGAGTGGAAGCGTTTTTAGAACTTGCAAAAAACGAAAGCAAAGACAAAATAATAGTGCCTTATGAAAGCAGTGAGCTAATCGGAGCTTTGAGTGTTTTAAAAGATTTTATCGGTAAGAAAAATGATTGATTATATTTTGATAGCTACTGGGTTTGTGCTAGGGATTATTGAGCTTTTGCTTGGTAGCTTTTATGTGATATTTTTTGCGGTTGGTTTTTTTATAGTTGGAGTTTTAGGGCTTTTTTTAAAAATTAGCCTTGAAATAAAGCTTGTTTTATGTGTTTTTTTATCGCTTGGTTTTTTGCTTTTATTTAAAAAATTTTTCAAAAAAAATCAAGAGATTATAAAAGATAATTTTTTAGATGAAAGTGGTTTTGGAGTTATTAAAAACGGCATGGTTTATTATAAGGGAGCTTTATGGCAAGCAAACGAAATCTCACACCTAAAAGAAGGCGATAAGATTAAGATAAAAGGCGTAGAAAA
>CAZYDK010000039.1:0-10718 GCA_964646025.1 uncultured Campylobacteraceae bacterium
CACAAACAAACGAAATTTAAACACGCTCAAGCAAATGCTTTAACACCAGATAAACAAAATCATAAACCAAATTTTTGTCTTTTTTCTAGTAAGATATTGTCGATATCTTTACCGTAAGGACTGTAGGGCTTATAACCTTCTTGTGAATTGTTTTGCTTTTTGATTATAACTTCATATTTGTTTTTATCGTTTAGTCTTTGCTCATCTTTGATTGCCTCAGCTACTTTTTTTGTGCCTAGACAAGCATTTGAGTCGCCAAGCTCACACCCTCTTTTATAGTATCTTAAAGCCTCTTCATAGCTAAACATAGCACCATTTCCACTATAATGCATATCGCCAAGCTTTGTGCAAGATTTGGCTAATGGGCTATACTTTTTATCGCACCCTTTTTCAAGGCATCTTTTGGCTTCTTTTGCGTTGCCAACTTTTAAATACTCTATCGCATACATATAAGCTGTGTCTTTATCAGCTCCCATAGGACAAGTTGATGGTAACATATATCTTTTGCCATTTCTAACATAATAAGTATTATAAGGGTCATAAGTGTTTTTTGATGTTATGTCATCTGAATTATATGTGTTTTTATATTGTTCTTGTTTTTTAAGGTTGGTTAGGTAATTTACCCCTTCACAACAAAACTCATCACCTAAAACACAACCTTTAACAGCAAATTGTAAAGACTTTTCATCATTTTTAGGAAGACCCAACCCGCCTTGATACATAAAGGCTAGGATATGACACATTTTTTTATCATTATCTATACACATTTGTTCTGCTTTTTGTGTGTTTGTTTTGGCGATATCTTCGTATGATTTATCGCTTTGATAATACGCAGCAAAACAATAAACACTAGATATTAGTAAAGTAAGTATCTTTTTCATAAGGTCTCCTTTGTGTTATAAATTTCGTTTGTTTAGACAAGCCAAACAAACGAAATTTAAGCTTATTTATGCATCCAAAGATAGCTATTTAATGCACCTATATATGCTTTTGCACTTGCTATCATAGTGTCTAAATCAAGCCCGTGACCGATGATAGGCGGTTGGTTTTCAAAGCTTACTTTTACGGTAACTTTTGCTAAAGCGTCTTTACCTTTAGAAACCGCTTCAACCTTATAGTCCTGTAAAAACCCACTTATGCCACTAGCTCTATCAATCACCTTAAACACAGCGTCAATCACGCCGTCTCCAACCGCAGCTTCTCTAAGCTCTTCATCTTTTGTCTTAAGCACCACTGCAGCAGTAGCCAAAGCCTCGCTACAATCACTAACTTGCAAACTAACAAAATCAAAAATCTTCTCAACTTTTGCCATATCATAAGTAACAAGTGCTCTGATATCTTCATCAAACACTTCTTTTTTCTTATCACATAAGTCTTTAAAGTCCGCAAATGCTTTGTTTAGCTCATCATCGCTTAACTCAAAACCAAGTGCTTTTAGCTTGTCTTTAAACGCTGCTCTTCCGCTGTGTTTTCCTAAAACAAGCTCGTTTTTGTTTAAGCCTATGTCTTTAGCGTCCATTATCTCGTATGTTTCACGGTGTTTTAAAACGCCGTCTTGATGTATGCCACTTTCGTGTGCAAATGCGTTTTTGCCTACTATGGCTTTATTTACCTGTGGCTCAAGCCCTGTGATAGTCGCTAAAAGCCTACTTGATGGGTAAATCTCTTTGTGGTTTATATCTGTGTAAAAGTTAGCAAAAACATCTTTTCTAGTTTTTATAGCCATAGCCACTTCTTCAAGTGCTGCGTTTCCAGCTCTTTCGCCTATACCATTTAGCGTAACTTCTACTTGTCTAGCACCCGCTAAAACACTAGCTAAAGTATTTGCTGTAGCAAGTCCTAAGTCGTTGTGGTTATGAACTGAGATTATCATTTTGCCTTTGCAATAATCACTCATGATTTTAATCACTTCGCTCATCTCAAAAGGAAGTCTATAACCAACTGTATCAGGAAGATTTAGCGTTCTAGCACCTGCTTCATATACCGCATCTGCCATTTCTTTCAAAAACGACACATCGCTACGCATAGCGTCTTCGCAAGAAAACTCAACATCATCACAAAAAGTTTTTGCATACTGCACACACTCTACAGCTCTTTTTAACACTTCATCTGGTGTTTTTTTAAGTTTGTATTCCATATGAACTGGGCTTGTAGCGATAAATGTATGTATACGCTTTAGCGGTGCTGCTGCTATGGCTAAACCAGCTTGCTTAATGTCGTTTTCAACACATCTTGCTAAAGAACATACGCTTGATTTTTTAATCGTTTGTGCTATTTGAGAAATAGCGTCAAAATCACCTGGACTAGACGCAGCAAATCCAACCTCCATAACATCAACACCCAAACGCTCTAAAGCAAGTGCGATTTGGATTTTTTCTTCTGTATTCATTGAAGCGCCTGGACTTTGCTCACCATCTCTTAAAGTTGTATCAAATACTATTATTTTTTCACTCATAATATACTCCTTGATAATTTTGTGTTTTGATTTTATTATATTTTATATAAATTTCGTTTGTTTGTGTGTATCAACCCCTAAGGGTTGAGCAGAAGTGTTTCTTTTTTTACTAGAGAATATGTTCTGTTATCTTTGTTTGGCACTTGTTTATAATATTCCCCTTGTTTTGTATCTAAAAAGTTTTCAATAAATTCTGTAAAGCTGTTAAATCCGTAATCTTTACAATCAAAATCTTTATATTCTTGGCGAAATTTTTTACCTATAATCGCATAAGAAGCCTTGTCTTTTTTATCCAAAATCTCTTCTATAACTTCTACCAAATAAGACATTTGCTCTTCTAAAATATCACTAAGAGTGTTTTTATCATACTTTTTTATCAAATAATAAGTGCTTTTATCTTCATTTAAAACCTGCTTATAATTAGAGCCTTGTTCGGTTTCTAAAAAGTTTTCCATAAGCTTTCTAAAACTAGAAAAACCATAGTTTTTAGCATTAAAATCTGAGTATTTTTGAAGCATTTTGCTGCTTATGGTTGAGTATTCTGCTCTGCCCTTTTCTTCTAATAATTCTTTTATAACTTTGATTAAATGATTTACTTGTTCTTTTGGTATGCTTTCAAAAGTTGTGTTTTTATCATCATCTGTTTTTTTATCTAAGTATAAAAATTCATTAAATGAATTTGTATATTTTGCACTAGATTTATTAAGACCGATACCAATTAGAGTTTTTTTATTTTCTCTTAGTTTTTGAACTAAACTTGTATAATCACTATCGCTAGAAACAATTATAAAAACATCTATTTCTTTTTCGTAAAATATACTAAGAGCTTCTGTGGCTAGATACATATCTGATGAGTTTTTATTGGAATTAGATGAAAACTGTTGCATAGCTGTGATAGAGTAATTAAATATCTCATCTTTCCAGCTAATTACATTTTGCTTACTCCAATCAGCATAAATTCTTTTAATGATAACATTTCCATAACTAGACGCATACTCAAATATATCTTTAGCATATTTTGAAGATATATTTTCAGCGTCTATAAATATAGCTACATTTTTGTTATCACTATACACTACCATCCTCGCTAGTATTTTTAGAATTTTTCATTTTATATGATATGAAAATATATACAAGCCTAATAATGCCATAAAATACATACGACATCATAACAGCCCAAGAAATTTCAAGCGGTTTGATATAAATAAGAGAAAGCAAAAACACCAAAAGAACCAATACTTTTAAAATATTAGCTTTTTTAAGTTGTATTTTTTTAAAACTAGGATAACGAACATTGCTAACCATTAAAAAAGATAGCAAAAGCATAAAAACCATTATAGCTATTCCATAAGGTGCTGATAAAGAATAATCATAAAACATAGCAACGCTTAATGAAGCAGCAACCGCAGAACTAGGAATCGGCAATCCTATAAATACATTTGGCTCATAAGTGCCTGTGGTAACATTAAATCTAGCAAGGCGAATAGCACCAAATATAATAAAAATCGCACAAACTAAGCTTCCATATCTTCCAAACTCATACCCAACATTAAAATAAAAAAGCATCGCAGGTGCAACACCAAAAGCTATAACATCAGCCAAAGAGTCAAACTCCACACCAAATTTTGATGTGGTCTGTGTAAGCCTAGCTACCCTACCATCAAGCCCATCACAAACAAGACTAACAATGATAAGCAAAACAGCCTTGTGAACTTCATGCCCTATAGAAGCAAAAATACTCAAAACAGCCAAAAAAATAGACGCTGCTGTAAAAAGATTTGGTAAAACATAAGCTAATTTATTATTATTTTGCATAACTACACTCAATTTGTAAAATATCCAAGTCTAGAGTTAGCTTTCACACTATCTCCTACACCATGTTCAATTCTAAAACTAGACGGCACTATAATACCTATTTCACCACATAATAAAAATCCAATTCTATCTTTAAAGCGGATAGTTTTATTATCATAAAAATAAATATTTTTAGCTATTAAATTCTTCTTTAAAATAATTTTTATTTTAGTGCCATTTATATCTGCAACAATATCAAGTTCATCAATAACAGTAGTATTGATTTTACTTTTATCTTTAATTGCAACAATGCTATCAATTTTCATATCGGTTAATGCTCTTAAAACACCACAATCAAAAAATCTTTTTTTAAATACCAACAAAGTTGAATTAGAACCGATATCACAATCATCTACAACACTAATTGATTTAATTTTTGAATCAGCCATAGAATACAAAGCACCCTCTTCAAAAACTTCAATATCACGCTCTGGATTTCTATATATAAAAATAAAAGCTAAAGCTACAAATAGCAAAAATGGACAAAAGCCAAAAAAAATCCAAACAATAAAAAACAAAGCACAAAAAGAATAAACTAAACACTTACCTTCTTTTGCAATAAAACAACTATTTTTTATCATGTCTTTTTCCTCCTTTAGAGAAATCAAATATCCTCGTTTTGCTTTTCTTCTTTTTGTTTTGATTCAGTATTTAAGTTAAGTCTTGTTGGTAAATTATTTTCTTCTTCATACTCTTTGATTATGCTTCTTACTTCTTCACCATCAATTACTTCTTTTTCATATAGCTTTTCAACCATTTTTTCAATAGCACCAGAATATGTTTTTAATGTTTCAACAACATCTTTAAATCTCTCATCTAAAAGATTTTTAACATACTCATCAAGCTTATGTGCCATATCATCAGAATAATCTTTAATCGTTTGACCGCCACCTAAAAACTGATTTCTTTGTTTTTCTAAAACCATAAGACCAGCTATATCACTCATTCCATACATACTAACCATAGCTTTTATAATATCAGTTGCTCTTTCTAAGTCGTTACTAGCGCCAGTTGAAATTTCTTTTATGAAAACATGCTCTGCTGCACGACCACCAAGCAATACATCAACTTCAGCAATAAGTTCATGCTTTTGCATTAAAAACTTATTTTCTTCTGGAGTATTTAATGTATAACCTAATGCAGCTAAACCTCTAGGTATAACTGAAACTTTAGTAACTTTTTTAGCACCTTTTGTAGTTTCTGCTATCAGTGCATGGCCACACTCGTGATAGGTAACAATTTTTTTCTCTTTTTCGCTAATACGACGAGATTTTTTCTCAAGTCCAGCTATAGCCCTTTCTACAGCTTCCGTTAAATCGCTTTGCTCAACTTCCTTTTTAGCATTTCTTCCTGCTAAAAGCGCTGCTTCATTAATAATGTTTGCAAGGTCAGCCCCAGCTAAACCTGCAGTAAGCCTTGCTATATCTTCAACTTTTACACTCTCGGATATCTTAACATCTTTCATATGAACTTTTAATATATCGCAACGACCTTTAAAATCAGGCTTATCAACAAGAACTTGTCTATCAAAACGACCCGGTCTTAAAAGTGCCGCATCTAAAACTTCAGGTCTATTTGTAGCAGCTAAAACAATAACAGGATTTGCATCAGAGCTAAATCCATCCATTTCTGCTAAAAGCTGATTTAATGTTTGCTCTCTTTCATCATTTCCACCCATATGAGCCCCAGCTGCACGGCTTTTACCGATAGCATCAATTTCATCGATAAATACAATTGCAGGTGCTTCTTTTTTAGCATTTTCAAACAAATCCCTAACACGACTTGCACCAACACCAACAAACATTTCTATAAAACTAGAACCAGAAACACTAAAAAACGGAACATCAGCTTCACCAGCCACAGCTTTAGCAAGCAATGTTTTACCTGTACCCGGAGGCCCTACAAGTAAAAGCCCTTTAGGAATTTTAGCTCCAAGTGTTATATATCTATCTGGATATCTTAAAAAATCAACAATTTCTTTTACTTCTTCTTTTGCCTCTTCAACACCAGCTACATCATTAAACTTAACTTTTGGTTTTTCACTATTAACAAGTTTTTTACTACTTCCTATACCAAGAATAGAACTTCCCATGTTTTTTTGAACACGCCCCATAAGTAAATACCAAATAAAAAAGAATATAAATATCGGTATTACCCAAGAAAACAACAAGTTACTTATAAAATTATTTTCACTATATGCACTATATTTTACACCTTTAGAATCAAGCAATTGTGTCAAACTTGGGTCTTCAACTCTTTGAGAAGAATAAACAAGACCGCTTGTAGAATTACCTCTAATTGTACTTCCACCTATACTTACAGAAATAATATCTCCACTTTCAATTCTTTTCTTAAAATCAGAGTAAGGAATTTTAGAACCATTATTTCCAACCAAATCAAAATTATCTATAAATCTAAAAGATAAAATTGCTATTACTGCAAATATAATAAAAGTAAATATTGGATTTTTATTAAAAAAACCATTTTTATTATTATCATTATTATGATTATTATTTGAATTATTTTTATTCATTACAATTCTCCGCCTTATAAACTAAACTTACCCATTCATTCTTAACAACTTCATTAACTAGTTTCAAATCACCAAAAACACTTTTTACATTATCCTTGTATTTATCTAATATGCCAGACAATATTAAAACGCCATTACTTTTCAAAGAATTTATTAAATCTTGATGAAGTATCATAATTACATCTGCTACAATATTAGCAACAACCACATCATATTTTTTATCACTACCACTAATACTACCCACCCATGACTTTATAATTTTAGAATTGTTTAACTTAGAGTTACAATCCAATCTTTCAATAGCTAAATCATCAGTATCACAAGCATAAACATTAGCACCAAGCTTCTCGGCAGCAATACTTAAAATACCGCTACCGCAACCAACATCAAAAACATCAATACCGTGAAAAACATATTTTTGCAAAAGCTGAAGACACATATATGTTGTTTCATGGTGTCCTGAACCAAAAGCAAGCGCAGGGTCTATGATTATATTAATTTTATCTTCAAGCGGTTTTTGCCAAGTGGTATGAATATATATGTTATCAACAAGCACAGGATTAATGCTATTTTTATACTCATCTATCCAATCTTTATTTAAACAAGTTGTTTGCTCATATGTAAATTTAGTATCAATCCCAATATCTTTTAAAGATTTTGCTAAACTTTCAACTCCATAAATAACATTATCCAAATCATCATCTGACCTAACTATAATCAAATTATCTTTTTCTTCTATAGCACTAATACCAAGAGAAAAAATCAAGTCTATAAAAATTTCATGATGAGAGCTTAAGCTAATTTCTAACTGATTATAGGTGTTCATTATTTAATTCGCATCAACCTAATACATCTTCTAGTTTTTCTTTTAAAACTTGAGGAGTAAATGGCTTAACTATATAGTTGTTTACACCTGCTTTCAAAGCAGTTATAACTTCTGCTTTACCACCTTCTGTAGTAACCATAATAATTGGCATATCCTCATACTTTTTCTCAGCACGAACCTTTTTCACAAGCTCAAGACCATTCATTTCTGGCATATTCCAATCAGTTACTAAAACATCAATATCATCATTAGCACAAAGTAAAGACCAAGCTTCAACACCATGCTCTGCTTCTAAAACATCTTTATGACCTAATCTTAAAAGTGTATTTTTTATAATTCTTCTCATTGTAGAACTATCATCAACTACTAATAACTTCACATTAATTCCTTTTAAAATTTAATTAATTTAAAAAATAATATTAGCATATTTATCTTTTAAGTTAAAAGATAAACATAATATCAAAAAATCTTTAACCAAAAATCAATTATTTACCATCAAAATAAAGTAAAGCACTTCCCCAAGTAAAACCTCCTCCAAAAGCATCAAGTAAGATTAAAGAACCATTTTTAAGCCTACCTTGCTCATACATATCATTCATAGCCATTGGTATAGAAGCTGCGGAAGTGTTTCCATATTTATCAACACATAAAGCACACTGAGAATCACTAAAGCCTAATTTTTCTTGAACATGTTTAATAATTCTTAAATTTGCTTGATGTGGTATAAATAAATCAATCTCACTAGGCTTTATATTATTTTTCTTTAATATATCTTCCACATCATTTGCTAAAGTATTAACAGCAACTTTAAAAACCTCATTACCCCTCATTTCAAGTTTAAGACCGATTGGATTGTTAAAATCTTGCCCTCTTTTTGTGTAAAGATAATCTTCATACTCACCATTTGACGCTGTATGTATATCTATAATTGGATTTTTTTCAACCACAGATACCACAGCAGCACCAGCACCATCTCCAAATAAAACACAAGTACTTCTGTCGCTATAATCTAGTATAGAACTAATTTTTTCTGCACCTATGATAAGAATATTTTTCTTGCCACTTAAAATTAAGCCTCTAGCAACTTCAAGTAAATATATAAAACCTGTACAAGCAGCACTAATATCAAAAGCCATAATACCACTAACACCTAATTTTTTAGCAACAACACAAGCTGTACTTGGCATAGCAAAATAATCAGGGCTTAATGTTGCTACGATGATAGCATCTAAATCTTTTGCTTCTAAACCAGCTCTTTCAAGCGCTATTTTTCCAGCATTATACGCCAAATCACTAGTAAATTCTTCGTTATTTGCAATATGTCTTTGCTTGATACCAGTGCGACGAGTAATCCACTCATCGGTTGTATCAACCATACTTTCAAAATCTTTATTTGTTAATATATTTTTTGGAGCATAAGCACCAATACTTTTAACCCCTACTAGAATATTTCTCAAGTTCATTTTCTATTACTTTATTTATATTTGAATTAGCAAATTTTAACGCCTGAAAAATGGCATTTTTAATAGCTACTTGATTACTTTTACCATGACTTACAATAACACACCCATTAACACCTAAAAGCGGAGCGCCACCATATTGGTCGTAATCCACTTCTTTTTTTAAATTATTGAAAGCACCCTTACATAATAAATATCCAAGTTTTGATTTAGCACTAGCACTAATTTCTGTTTTTAGATACTTACCAATCAATGTTGCAACGCCTTCACTGGTTTTTAATATAATGTTACCTACAAACCCATCGCACACAAGCACATCAAAATTGCCATTAAAAATATCACTACCTTCAGCATTACCTTTAAAAGTTGGCATAGATTTTAACATCTCATGAGTATGTTTTACTATCTTGTTACCTTTCGTTGATTCTTCACCATTAGAAATAAGACCTATTCTAGGAGATTTAATACCCATTATCTCTTCAGCGTAAGCTTCACCCATAATAGCAAATTGAAATAAATTCTCTTCCTCACAATCAACATTAGCACCAACATCTAAAACTAAACTTTTACCGCTCAAATTTGGCATCAAAGTCGCTATAGCAGGTCTTGAAACACCATTTAGTCTACCAATTCTTAAGGTAGCTAAACTCATAGTAGCACCACTATGTCCAGCTGAAACAATGGCATTCGCTCTTTTTTCCCTAACAAGGTCAACGGCTTTATAAATACTGCTTTCCTTACGCTTTAAAGCATTAGTAGAACTATCCTCCATATTAATGACATCTATAGTATGAACAATTTCTACCCTACTTTTAAATTTGCTAGGTATTGTAGAGTTTATAACATTTTCATCCCCAACAAGTATAAGATTAAAACCTTGTTTTTCTTCCAAAGCTGCAACTACGCCTTCAAGAATAGGTGTTGCACCAAAATCTCCCCCCATGATATCAACAGCTATAACAATGTTGCTACTCATTTTAATATCAATACTCGTTTGTAGTTGGATTTACACGATGCGGCATTTTATAAGTGCCATCTTTATCTTTTACAGGCATTGGTAAAACAACTTTATAATGTGTTCTTCTTTTTGCTGCACGAGTTTTACTTACTCTTCTTTTTGGAACTGCCATTTTATTCTCCTTATATTAAATTGATTTTTCGTTTTCTTCACACTGATTACAATAAAAGTAATCACTTAAATAAGACTCAACTTCACTATGCAAAATATACAATAAATCTATATATCCATCATAAAATTCAATTGTATCACTAAGCTCTTCATCTTTATCTTGATATATACCGTCACTAATGCATATATCAACATTATTAGTAAATTCCAACTCTATATCATCACCACACCTATCACAGCAATGTGGCATACAAGCTTTTAAAACTCCATTTAAACAAACCAAATCATCTTTACGAAATAAAAAACCTTCTAAAGTGGCATTATCGTAATCGACTTTAAATGGATACTTTGTTGAGCTAATTTTGGAAAAACTAATTTTCATATTTTTATGCTTAAAATTAATTTATTTCAAGTCCGCTAAAGAAGAAGTCTATTTCTATCTTTGCATTTTCTAAACTATC
>CAZYDK010000040.1:0-7980 GCA_964646025.1 uncultured Campylobacteraceae bacterium
TGCAACAAATACAAAACTCAATAATTTTTTCATTTTATCTCCTTAAAATTATTTTTAAAAAGGCATAATACCCCCCCCCATTCTTAGAACAACCTTAAATTTAATTTATTTTAACTAGTGTAGGCATTTAATTTCGTTTGTTGGTATATACTAAAGGTTTTTATCCTAAACAAACGAAATTTATAACTTTGGAACATAATTTGCTCCTAAATGACATCAATATAAATATAAGGTTGTTTAGTGAAAAAGTTTTTTGTGTTTTTATTTGCTTTGCTTGTATCTTTAAATGCCACAAAGATAAAAGATATCACAAATGTAGTTGGTGTTAGAGATAATGAGCTTATAGGATATGGTTTGGTTGTTGGTCTTAGCGGTAGCGGAGATAGCTCTAGTAGCGAATTTACAATCCAGTCTATATCAAATATGTTAGCTAGTATGGATGTAAAAGTAAATCCAGATGATATCAAAAGCAAAAACACAGCAGCTGTTATGATAACAGCAAAACTCCCTGCTTTTGCAAGAAGTGGGGATAAGCTTGATATCGTTGTATCAAGTTTAGGAGATGCAAAAAGCTTAAAGGGTGGGACTTTGCTTCTTAGTGCTTTAAAGGGTGCTGATGGCAATATATACGCTTTAGCACAAGGTAATCTAAGCGGAATGAATACTAAGCACTCCACATCACTTACTTTGCTTGGTGGCGGTATAGTTGAGCGTGAGCTAGAATACAATTTTGCTAATCAAGATTGTTTTACACTAAGTTTAAAAAATGCTAGTTTTAAAACATCAAGCCTTATAGAAATGACTATTAATTCTCGTTTTGGAGAAGATACAGCTGTAGCAGATGATAGCAAAAACATCAGATTAAATAAACCCGCAAATATGAGTGCTACTACATTTTTGGCTGGGATTTTAGATATGGATTTAGATGGCTATAAAATGGAAGATAAAGTTATCATAGATGAAAAAACAGGAACTATAGTAACAGGTGTTGATATAGCTGTGGAGCCAGTGCTTATTAGCCACGGTGGTATCACGATAAAGGTTGAGCCAGAGGGTAGCATGGAGCTAGTAGAAGGGGAGACTGATTTAAAAGATGGTGCCGTGTTAGACAATAACAACAATATCTTAAGAATTAATTCTGATAAGATTACTCTAGCAAACATTTCACGCATACTTACAAAACTTGGTGCTAGTCCAAGTGATATTATAGAAATAATCCAAAACCTAAAAAGAGCTGGTGCTATAACAGCTAAAGTAGAGGTGATTTGATGATACAAAATGATTATTTAAACACACTTACAAGCAAAGCTTTAATGGATAAGGCTTTTAGTGATAGGAGTAGTTCTTACAACTCTTATCAAAACAAGCAAGATATGCTTAGCTTTGATGAAGTTTTAAAACAAACTTCGGATAAAAAATTTATAAAAAATGGCGGTTTTGATAAAAGAGAAGTTGATTTAGAAAAACTAAGAGAGCAAACAGACGCTTTTGAATCAATAATGATTAAAACAGTTCTTGATTTATCTTTAAAGCAAGATGTGAGCTTGTTTCCAAAGGCGGTTGGTAGCGATATTTATAGCGATATGTATAATGACGCTATGAGTAAAAGTATGGGCGGTGGTTTAGGATTTTCTGATTTACTTTATGATTTTTTAAAAGAAAGGGTGTAAAAAAAGGCTTTCTTGCCGATATGGTTTGTAAATATTTTTTAAGGACATAATATGATAAACCCTCTATCTGCTAGTCAAGTTTATACGCAAAATCTAGATACAAAATCTACAAAAGTAGAAAAAGAAGTTAAAACAAACAAAGTAGAAAACACAAGAACAGAAGAAATAAAAAAGCAAGTTGCAAATGGAGATTATAAGATTGATTTAAAAGCAACTGCTAGTAAGATTTATGAAGCATTGATATAAGAAAGGTTTTTATGGTAGCAACAAAGCTAGAATTAGCAAATAAAATTTTGCTTGAGATTATTAAGATAACTGAACTTGATTTAAAAAACATCAAGGTGGCAAATCATAATTTTGTTTTAGAACATGCAGAAAAAAAATCTGAGCTTTTAAAACAATTTACAAAAGCAAAATCTGATTTAGAAAACGCTCTTATAGACCTTTGTGCTGCTAATGGGGGTAAGGATATATCTGAGCTTTTAAGCAAAGATGAGCAAGATGGATTAAAAGCTTTGCGTATAAATTTGCAAAGCCTAAAAGCAAAAAATAAAGAATATGCAAGATATGCTTTGATAGTTAGAGATTTTTTCAATCAAATGTTAGCAAAGATTATGAAAGAAAAAGGAATGAATTTAGCTTATGATGATAATAAAATATCGTCTGAAATGATATTAAAAATCAAAGCTTAAGGGTTATTATGAGTATATTTTCTACCTTAAATACAGGTGTTAGCGGTTTACAAGCTGCAGAAACTCAACTTGCAACAACATCTCACAATATAACAAACGCTAACTCAACCCACTACACTAGACAAAGAGTAGTACAACAAGCAACAGACGCTTTTCATACGCCACAAGGCGATATAGGTATGGGAACCACGATACATACTATAGTAAGAATTCACGATGAGTTTGTTTATACAAAGCTAAAAAACAGTGAATCTGCACTAGAAAACACAAAATATATGCAAAGATTTTTGCAAGAAGTTGCACATAATTATCCTGATTTAAAAGATATGGATACAGCAAATAGTGGTGTTGGTATTTTAAGGGATTTGCAAAGATATCAAAAAGCATGGAATGATTTTGCTTCAAACCCTACAGATGGTTCTATGAAAATCAATCTAGTAAAAACCGCAACAACCTTAACAGAAAGTATAAAACGCACAAAAGAAAAGCTATCTAGTTTGCAAAAAACTGTAAATGATGAAATAGAGCTAACAGTAAAAGAAATTAACCAAACAGCAAAAGATATAGCAGCTATAAACCAGCAAATCGCAAATGCAGAAGGCACAAAGTTTGTAAATGCAAATGATTTAAGAGATAAAAGAGATGAGCTTGAGCTAAAACTTTCAAAGCTTGTTGGTTTTGATGTAAGTAAAGGTGGTATTTCTCAAGATAGTCGTTTTGAAAACACTATGAGCGATGGCGGTAGGGATTATAATATCAATGTAAGCGGTATATCTTTGGTTGATGGTGTGCATTTTACACCTTTAAAGCTAGATGATGTTAGGGGAGAAACTCCTTTTCACAATATCTATCATGATATGGAAGATGGAACAAGAATTAACCTTACTACAAAAATCAGCGGTGGAAAATTAGGTGCTCAGCTTGATTTGCGTGGAAGATTTTATAATGACCATAAAGAAAAATTTAACGACGGATATTTGCAAGATTTTATAGATGATATAGACAATCTAGCAAGCACTATAATGGTAGAAACAAACAATATCTATGCAAAAGCTGCAACTAGCTCAATGGAGTCTAAACCCCTTAAAGGTATGGATAAAGATATGTCTTTGGCTAATTTTAGCGATAAGATAAAAAATGGTAGCTTTGATTTGGTTGTTTATAACAATCAAGGAGAAGAGGTTGCTAGAAAAACAATTAACATAAACTCTGTTACTACTTTTGACTCTACAAACAACGCAAACTCAATAGTAGACCAAATCAACGCAAACACAGATGATAACAAAGACAACAACCCATTAAACGACTTTGATGATTATTTTAAAGCTGCATATACATATGATAGCGAAACAAAACAAGGTGTATTTACCTTGCTACCTAAAGATAATAGCGGTTTTAAAGTAAGTATAGAAGACCATGGGACAAATTTTCCTGGTGTTTTTGAGCTTAGCGGGTTTTTTAGCGGAAATGACGCAAGTGATATGAGTGTTGAAAGCACGATAGCAAAAGACCCTATGAGTATAAGAGCAAGTTCAAGTGGTGCTGATGGAAACAACGACATAGCAAATGATATGCTTGAGCTTCAATATCAAAAAGTAAATTTTGGAACAGGCGATAATCCAAATGAAATGACATTTGAAGGTTATTATCGTTATATGACTACAAAAATTGCTTCTATTACAGAAAATAACAACAACCTAAATGACACAAATACAATTATCCACGAAACAGTTAGTGCAGAGTTTCACTCAATAAGTGGGGTAAATATGAACGAAGAGTTAAGTAATCTCATTCGTTTTCAAACAAGCTATGGAGCGGCTGCAAAAGTTATCACAACCATAGATAAAATGCTTGATACTTTACTAACAATCAAACAATAACTCCCAAACAAACGAAATTTTAATCTTTTATAAAATTTCGTTTGTTTATAATGCCACCTTATTTAAAATACAACATAAAACATTTTGTTTAGAATGGATTTGTAGTGAATATATTAAAAAAATGGTTAAGAATTATCGTAACTTTTGTTATGTGTGTTATGGGTGCTTTGGTTACTTGTTTTAGTTTTAATTATTCTCCTGATTTTATGGTTGGGCTTGATAATAAACTACATGATTGGTTTTTCTATGCACAAAAGTATGAAAAGGGTGATTCTAGAATAGTTGTTATAGATATAGATGATGAGAGCGTAAAAAGAGTTGGTCAGTGGCCTTGGGATAGAGAAACGATAGCAAGGGTTATTGAAGGGCTTAGCGAAGCTAAAACTGTGGGGCTGGATATTGTTTTTAGTGAAAAAGATAGGATAAATGAATTTGCTAAAGCACATAATATAGATGTTGTGGATTATGATAAGTATTTGGCTGAAATTATAGGGGAGCAAAAGGTAGTTGTTGGTTTTGTTCTTGATTTTAACAACAAACCTGATGGCAAAAAAGACATTTTTGGCGATTTAATGGTAAATGTTATAAATCTTGATAAAGATGCGGCGTTTGATTTAAAAGACGCTTTTCCACACTTTAATGCACAATCTGTTTTGATTTCTATAGATGAGATAAACGAAGCTGCTTTTGCGAATGGTTTTGTAAATTACATACAAGAAGAAGACGCTGTTGTAAGACAAGCTCCTTTGGTGGCATACTATGATGGAGAAGTTTTTGCTAGTTTGACGCTTAATATGTTTGCTAGAATGCTAGATAGTGATTCTATAGATGTTTATATTAAAAATGGCTCTATTGCCGGTGTTGGAGTAGGAGAGCATATCATAAAATCAGGCATTCAAGGCATAATGACTATAAAATACAAAGGTCATGCGCCAAACTATGAGTATGTAAGTGCATACAAGCTTTTAAATGGGGAGATTGATAAGAGTTATTTTAAAGGTAAGGCTGTTTTGGTTGGAACAAGCGCTATTGGTTTATCAGATCTTAGAACAAGTCCGCTTGATACTAGATTTGCAGGGGTTGAAGCTCATGCAAATATGCTTGATAGTATGCTAAATAATGATTATTTGGTAAATAAAAAGTATGAAACTTTGCCTAATTATCTATGTTATATAATAATGGCGATTTTGTTTTTCTTTGCATTTATTGATAGCAAAATTTCAAGGGTTGCTATTTACATAAGCCTTATTTTTGGTGGTTTTGTCACTTTTGAGCTTTATAGTTATTTAAAGCTTGGGGTTTTTTATGATGTGAGTTATTTGCTTTTTGAGTATTTGTTTTTTGTTATAGCTGGTATTTTTATAAATTACTTTTTTGAATACCGCCAAAAAGAAAAAATCAAATCAAAATTTGCCGCAAAAGTATCAAATAGCGTTGTTGAAGAGCTTATGAATAGTGATTCAAATATGAAGGTAAGTAAAAGAAATATCAGTATCTTTTTCTCTGATATTAGGGATTTTACAACAATTAGTGAAAAAGTTGGCGACCCAGAAAAGCTAGTAAATATGCTAAATAGATATATGACACCAATGAGTGAGATTATAATGGAGAAAAAAGGCACTGTGGATAAGTATATAGGTGATGCTATTATGGCGTATTTTAACGCACCAAACGAGGTTAAAAACCACGCAGACGCAGCACTTTGTAGTGCTATAGAACAAATAAGAGCTTTAAGAAAACTAAATGAAGAGCTTACTAAAGAAGGTTTTTTTGATGAGCTTAATAAAGTAGAAGGTAAGCATATATCAATGATAAATATTGGTATTGGTATAAATACAGGAGAATGTATTGTGGGGGAAATGGGTAGCGAGAGCAGAAGTGATTATACTTGTATAGGCGACCCTGTAAACCTTGCTAGTAGGATTGAAAGTAATTGTAAAGATGAAAGAGCAAATATACTTATATCAGAATTTACACTAAAAGAGCTAGAAGACCCTAGTAAATATGAGCTTGTGGAGATAGAAAAAGGATTTAAAGCTAAGGGAAAAGAAGAAGAAGTTAAGCTTTATAAATGTTTAGGATATAAAGGGGAAGATATTAGTCTTTGGTAGGCTTGATGTGAATAGGCGTGATAAAAGAAGAAAAAGACATAAACTTAAAAAGCGTATGGAAGCACTATCAAATGGTGCTTTAGTAGAAAACAATACCAAACTAGATTTTAATAGCAATGATATAAAAAGCGATGATGAGTATAAGATTTGGGTTTTTATCATTGTGATGATTATAATTATTGTGATTATAGTTAATCTTGATGAAGACTATGAAGGCGGTCACCACCACTGGTATCATAGCAATCCTTATGATGATTTTTTTACCGACCACTCGCCTTCTTATAAAAAGAAAGGATTTTTTTCTCATAGGTCTCATTATTTTGGCAGCTAAGCCCAAACAAACGAAATTAAGGAGCGTTTTAATCATTACTACAAAAGCTATAAAGCACCAAAACTTACATTAATGGGTGGTACCGCCACCCACCCAATTTAAGGTTCTAGTCTAATTGATTTAATTAGACAATTTTTCTAAATTTCGTTTGTTTGAGTTGAATTTGCATTAAAACATTGTTTGGATAAACGAAATTTAAATGGTTTTGTTCACTCAAGCTAACTAGAGCAAAAGCTAAATGAGGGCAAAGCCCACCCGCTACCGTGAGTTTAAAACAAAGCCAATCACTCAAACCCCCAAACAAACGAAATTTGCAAACCAAAACAAACGAAATTTATTAAATAAAACTAATCATAAACATATTGTAAGATGATATGTTTTTTAATATCTCCTATATTTATGGCATCTTTTAAGTTAAACCCAAACCTTAAAAGTATAGCCTCTAGGTCTTTTTGAAACTTTATGTTGCTTGGTTTGTTGTGAAAAATTTCATTTCTAGCTAAACGAATTTTTGATATTTTTGTGATTACATGTTCTTTTGTGCCATAAACTGGCAATGGTTGATTTTTATAAGTTTTTTCATCGGTAAATAAAAATGACAAAGCACTCCAATGAGATTTTAAAATATCTTCTAAATCCCCAAAAGTAAATAAATCAAAAGCTTCTAAAGTGCTGTTAATTTGAGTGATTTTTTGCTTTTGTTTTATGTGATTAATTTTGTTGATAAGTTTATGTTGTTTTGAATTTGTTGCTAAGTTTTGATTAAACCAATCATATTCTAAAGTTTTATTATAAAGCTTTGCAATTTCTATAGCAAGAGTAGACCTTAGTGCATTTTCAAAACATTGGATTAAAAGAAATTTTGCAGTATGAAAATCTCGTTTTTTGTTATACAAAGATATTATAAGTGTAAATAAATTTTCAACTTCTGTTTTTTCACACAATTTTTTAGCTTCTTTGCAAGCACCGTGTAAATATCCAAAATGTGTAAGTCTTATGCACTTTTTCATTCTAGATTTAAAATCATCAGTTAGTAAATGCTTATAATCACAAAACAAGTTTTCAATTTTTTCAAATTCTTTTATATCACAACTCATCAAAGCCCTTAAATATATAAAATGTTAATAATTATTTAAATATACTTTACTATTATTTTGCTCAATTTAGAGGCTTTACCTATCGTATGAATGGGGTGCTTTTGCATAGCAAAAGAGGGCACTCTAAATTTCTTACACCTACTTAAAGTTAGTAAATCACACCCAATCATTATCAAAATGCTTTAAATTTCGTTTGTTT
>CAZYDK010000040.1:8080-10694 GCA_964646025.1 uncultured Campylobacteraceae bacterium
CTTATTTATAAAAGCTTTATCATTTTGTAGTATTTTTCGCTATATAGCAAAAACTCTTCTTTTATCTCAAAGCCAAAACCCTTGTAAAGCTCAGGATTTTTGGCTAGAAGCGATACTTTATCATATCCTTTTTCTTTTGCTAAGACAAAGCATTCATTAACAAGCATTTTAAACACCCCAAGCCCCCTAAAGCTCTCATCTACAGCTATGCTATCTAGATAGTATTCATCAAAACCACATTCACATTCTAAGGTTTTTTGATATTTTTTTAAAACTTCATTCATATAAATATCAAGCCCTAAAGCTTCTTTTCCGCCATAGCTACACATAACACCTGCTATTTTATCATCACATTTTACGCAAAGAATGTTTTGTTTAGAAAATCTAGTTTTATCATGCTTATAAAACAACTCAAAATTTTTTAAATGCTCAGCTCCAAAAATATCATCAAGTAGTTCAAGCATAGCAAGTTTTAAGGTATCAAAAACATTTTCAAAATCATTATCTTTTGGTGTATAAAAAGTTTTTGTAATCATAAAAAATTCTTAGATGATTTTAGTTTGTTTAGTATAGCTTGAGTTTTTCTTTGCTCGTTTAGTAGTATGTTTTTGCTTTCGCTTATTAGTTCTTTAAACTCTTGTAGCTCTGGTGTGGATAAACTAGATGCAAACTCATCTAAATCAAGCTTATCAAAAAAATTATATATCCCCTCACTATCATTTGCAACAACTAGAAGTTTTAATTCATTTAACATTTATTCTCCTTTAAAGCACAGCTATAAGCCGAGTTCTGTTATCAATACTCATTTATCTTGACTTGCTTTTGCAAACAAGTTCTAGCGAAGGGTTTTATTTTAAGACTTTTACCACCCCTTCTTGCTGCAGGTTGGGTTTATAAGCTAGTATGATTACTCATACCACTGGTGGGCTCTTACCCCACCTTTTCACCTTAACGCTTTTGCGATGTTTGTTTTCTGTTACACTTTCCCTTGGGTTACCCCAGCCATCTGTTAGATGGAACCTTGTCTTAATGCAGCTCGGACTTTCCTCTCATATGAGCGAGTATTCGCTGTGCTAAATGTTATTTTAGTATAATTTTTAAAATTTTAGCTTTGCAAGGAGAAAAAATGCAAAATATTTTAAACCATTTTAAAGCCATATCAGCCATTCCGCATTGTTCGTATGATGCTATAAAGCTTAAAGACTTTTTAGTAGAGTATGCTAAAAGCAAGGGCTTTTCTGTGATAGTTGATGAAGCAAATAACATACTTTGTTTTAAAGGAGAGCCAAAAGTATGTCTTCAATGTCATTATGATATGGTTTGTGTTGGCGACGCACCAAAGATAGATATATATGAAGAAGACGGGTTTTTAAAAGCTCGTAATTCAACATTAGGAGCAGATAATGGCATGGGAATAGCCATTATGATGGATATGATGGATAAATACACTAATCTTGAGTGTTTATTTACAAGCGATGAAGAAGTTGGGCTAATAGGTGCAAATGCTTTTAATACTCCACTTAAAAGCAAGTATTTGCTAAACCTTGATAGTGAGCGTGAAGATGAAGTTATCATAGGTTGTGCGGCTAGTTTTGAGATAAATGTTAGTAAAAAATGCAAGATGATAAAAACAGATAAAAAATATTGCTATGAAATCTCTACAAAAGGTTTTTTAGGCGGTCATAGTGGTATAGATATAGCAAAAGGCATACGCTCAGCTATTCCAACTCTACTTAGATATATTTATAAAAACGGTTTTGATGTTGCAAGTATAAATGGTGGGGAAAGGTCAAACAGCATAAGCGTAGGAGCAAAAGCTATCATTTTTAGTGATGAAAAGCTAGAAAATAATCAAAAAGATTTTGATATAAAAATGATAGAAAATGATGAAAGACTTGTGTTTAGTTCTTTGGATATAGCGCCATTTGTGGGCTTTAAGCATGGGGTTTTTGAATACGATGAAAAACTACATATGCCAAAATATAGTGCTAATTTTTCTTTCATACATACAAAAGGTGATGAAATAGGGGCATTATTTTATGCAAGAAGCGATGATGAAAGTATGCTTGATGATTTTGAAACTTACATAAAAGCGGTTTTTGTAGGGTTTGATGTAATGCCAAAAGATAAGGATAAACCTTGGGAGAGCGTTGAAAGTGAGTTTAGCGATATCGTGCTAAAATGCCTTAAAACTCATAATCCAAAGGCTCATTTAGCTTCAGTTCACGCTGGTCTTGAATGCGGCGTGATAAAAGCAAAGCAACCTCATCTTATGTGTGCGTCTATAGGGCCAAATATTTTTTATCCACACAGCGTGAATGAAAAGTGTGAGATAAAAAGCGTAGGGCTTATAAAAAATGTTGTTGATGATTTGCTAAGCATTGTTTGTAAGTAGTTTTAATTACTTTAATCAAAGTTTTTCAAGTCAGCGAAATTTAAAAATCTACTCAAATTTCGTTTGTTTGTTTATGATGTAAATACAATGAAATTAAAGTCAAACAAACGAAATTTAGCACTAAATCAATACCGCCCCTAGCTAAACAAACGAAATTTAGCTTCAAAAAGCGTCTAAGCGGACGCAGTCGCTCCCACTTAACGCTCTAGTCTAGCTATT
>CAZYDK010000041.1:0-10568 GCA_964646025.1 uncultured Campylobacteraceae bacterium
AGAAGTTTGACTAAACCAAACAAACGAAATTTTAGGGGATTTAAAGTTTGTGATTGAGCTGTAAAACGCCCAAACAAACGAAATTTAGTAGATTTTTCTTCAAACAAACTAAAAAAAGGTTAATTTACTCTCGCTTGTTAGCGTTAAGACTTTAAAACCAAATTTCGTTTGTTTTAGCGGCACTATATTTTTATAACCTAAACTAGCTTTGCTTTATAGTTTAGCTTTTTATTTTGATTTGACGAAATATGATTTTATAGCTTACAAATACAATCTTTTAACTAAACAAACGAAATTTACATGGTTTTACAAACACAGCATTTGCTTTTAAATTTCGTTTGTTTTTGTGTGTGGCAATTTATACCTTAACAAACAAACGAAATTTACTAAGCCTTGACATCTAATCCAACATTAGTATTTACAAACTCTTCATATATTGTTGTTTCTTTAAGTCTTTGTATGAAAAATCCAGAACAAAGTATACCTTTGTCTTTTAGGCTGTTTTTTAGCTCTTTTCCGTGATTTGCTAAAAGCATTCTAAACCTATCATCGCTTACCATTATGTTTATATCTAAGTATTTTTCATCCCACATATTTAAAAAAATATGTATTTTGCCAAGCTTTTCAAACTCAAGTTTGATTTGTGCGTAATACTTATCATCACTACCACGCTTAAAAACTATACTAGAATGCTCTAAATCCTCCCAAGCATAAGGTAGATACATATTTAAAGAGTTATTAGCTACAGACATAAGTTGGTTTAATTCAATTTGAGTTAAAAGCCTATTTGTGATACCTAAAACATTTTCATTGTTGGTTTTGGAGTTTATGTTTAAAAGCATAGCCTTAGCGTCATCTTTAAGTTCATTTATAACTTCATCATCTGTTTTTGGTGTTATTTTATCAGAATCACTTTGTGCTTTTTTTATAAGACTATCAAGTCTAGCAGCTTCTTTGTGCAAGCTTATATTTTCAAATTTGTTTTCTTTAAAGATTTGCATATTTTGTTTTAAAAGCCTTGAAAGAGATGAGGTTTGATTTTGAAGATTTAAGCTTTCATTTTTTAAAAGATTTATAAACTCATCATCATTAAAAATACCATTTATGTTTTGCTCTGGTTTTAAAGCTAAAACTTCTTTTGATAGGTTGAAGTTTTGTCCGACTAGTTGTTTGTTTGGTGTGCTTTGTAGGGTTTGTAGTATTGCAAGTTTGTTGTGCGATGATGATAAGGTTTGTGCTGTGTGAAGCTTTAAGATTGTGTTTGCTAGTTTGTTTAATGAGTTTGATAGCATTAAAAGACTTCTTTTGCTACTTGGCTCATCAGCACCAGCTACAAAGCTTTTTAGCTCTTTGTTTAGCTCTAGTTTTATGGTGTTTATGTGTTTTATTATAGCGTTTGATGCGTTTAGAACGCTTTTTGGATTTTTATCTCTATTTAATGCCAAAAATTGTTTGATATTTTGCAAAAATGTAGAAAATCTATCTAATGTTTTTATTCCATCATAGTTTTTAGGGGGTATGTCTTTTATGGCTTTTTTAAGCTCTTCTACCGATGTTTTAGCGTCCATTTCATACTGAGATAAGGCTATGAATTTTTCTTTTAAAACGCTAGATTTAATTCCTTTCATAAAAGATACAAGTTTGTGAAAACTTGGCGGAAGCTTTTCGTTTCTAAGACCTTCTTTTAGTTTGCTTTCAAGAAAAATACCGCTATTTAAAAAGGCTTGTTTGATTTGCTTTCCGTCCATTGTTTGCATTGGTTTTAAAATCTTATCAAGAATCAAAAATTCTTTTTCTAAAAGCGGTTCTTGTTTTATAAGTGTTTTTAAAACATTTTTTAAATCTTGCAAATCTTTAGCTAAATTGTTGGATATATTAAGCTTTGTTGCTTGTTTGTTTAAAAGAATGCTTGGGGTTTGGTTTTCTCTAATTCCAATTAGTATTTTATCTATAAGGTTTTCTATTTTTACACGAGAGTGTTTATCTAGCTTGCTATCGCTTAAAAGCCCTTTTCTTCTTTCATTTTTATCATTTTGGACATTTTGTAGGGCATCAGTGTTTTGGGTTGATAGCTGGGAAATTAAATTAGAATTTATCATCTTGTATATTTACCATAGTTCCAGGTTGTTTTTCAAAGCTTTTACGCTTGTAAGCTGGTATGATAGGTCTAAACATTGCAAAAACAAGTAAAGCACCAACGCTAACAGCAAAAAATATCATAAATCCACTCGCACCAAAATACTCCATAAGTTTACCAACAACCATAGGAGATATAACACTACCTAAAGAGTAGGCAAATAAAATCGTTCTAGCCACTTCTACGATTTGTGATTTGTCTGCTTGGTCGTTTGCTCTAGCAAGTGCTAAAGCATAAAAACAAAACACGCTCATACCTATAAAAAAGCTAAGTGTATAAAGTATAAAAAGGTTTTTTGTATATATCATAATCAAACTTGTGATAAATGCGATTAAGCTTGTGCTTACTATGGCTATTTTTCTTCCAAATTTATCAGAAAAAACACCTATGAAGCTTTGACCAACAAAACCACCAAAAAGTGCTAATGTTAAAAAGTAAGAAAATTCTTTTTCACTAAAACCAAGCTTTAGCATATAAACACCAGACATTGAATTATAAGCATTTACAAGCATTCCAGCTACAATAGCTGTAAAAAAAGCCAGATAAGAAGTGGAAAATACATTTGGAAAATTGATTTTCATTTTTTTAGGTAAAGATGGCTCTTTTACTCTAATTAAGCTAATGGGGATTACACAAAAAGTTAAAAAAGCAAGTGATATAGCAAAGGTTTTAACATAATCAAACCCAAAACCCAAAATCAAAACCCCAACACCATAAGCAAGGTAAAACACACCTTCATAAACACTTAAAATCCTACTTCTAATAGCATTTTTAGCGCGAGTGTTTAACCAAGATTCTATAATCATAAGTAAAGAGTAATAACTATATCCTAAGATAAATCTAAAAATCACCCATAGCCAAATATTAGTAAAAATTATATGCATAAGTCCGCAAAAAGCAAGAAGTGATGAAAAAATCGCAAAACTTCTAATGTGTCCTACATGAGATACAACTTTATGGCTTGTAATTGTGCTTATCATACCACCTAGATAATACCCTGTAACAACAATTCCAATTTGTAAATCACTAGCTCCCATTTTATTTAGCAGTACCGCAGCAGATGATACTAAAATGGCATTTCCCATAAATAAAAATGCCATAGATACAAATAGTGACCTCATAGAATAAATAGTTGTTAAAATCACGCTATATCCTTAAAACGCATTTTTGTTATATTTTGCAAAACAACACAAAGCATACATAGGCTCACACCCGTTAAAACACCTGATATGCTAAGAAGTTTAGCATTGCTACAAAACCAAAACCACAAAGCCATAAATAAATACACAATCACTTTATAAGCAGCAAAAAACATTTGTTTTTTTGGTGTAATTTCTTCTATTTTATCTATCATAATTTGACTTCTTTTTGGCTCTGCTTTTTTAAAAACCATTTTATAATTTGATAATTTTTTCATAAATGCACTTAAATTTATAAGCTGTAAAACTAGCATACACACAGCAAAAAACACAGCATTTACGCTAAACAATATACCAAAAAATAAGCCCAAAACACACAAAATAAAAATTAAAAATAAAAACAATTTAAAAAAAAGTTTATTTTCTACAATCACTTTGTAAAAACTCAAGCTTATCCTTTAATGTAAATCAAATTAAGATTATATAAGTAAATAACTTTTTTATATTTTAATTAATGCATAAATTTCGTTTGTTTGGTATTGTTTAAATCCACGCTTTGCAAACAAACGAAATTTAGTAATAATTTTCTTTATTTTCTACCGAAGTATCATTATCTTGCAAATCTTTTTGATACATATCAGTATCGTATAAATCAAATTCTGGCTCTATTTGTCTGTTTTGCACTAATCCTAAAGATTTTAAATATTCAATTACTTTTTCGTTATTATCATTTAAAGCAAAATCAAGCGCATTAAAGCCCAAATCATCTACCACATCATACTTTGCACCATAGCTAATTAAAAGCTTTAGCATATTTTCACTAGCATAAGAACTTGCATGCATAAATACATTTTTATTTCCATGTATAAAAGAACAAGTTTTCATATAGTAAGGCAAATGTGCCCCAACAAAATCAAGTTCATTTATGGATATTAAATCTTTATTTACTAAAGCACCATTATCTAAAAGTATTTTAGCTACTTGTAAATTATCATTTTCTACCGCATAAAAAAGCGGTGTTTTACCAAAGAAATTTTCATAATTTACATCAGCTTTATTTTCTATCAAAAACATCAAACCTTTTGGATAATCAAGTGCAAAAAACACAGCAGATTCATACCCAGCATTAATCTTTGCACCATATTTAAGCAAAACTTTTAAAAAATCAACATTTTTTTTAACAAGCAATGATACTTGCAAAGCTTTTGTAAGCTCAAAAATATCAACTCCATTTTTAACTATATAAGCTTCTAAATCCAAAGCATCTTCAAGCTCAAGTATTTTATATAACTCATCTAATTTTTTAAAATTATCAATCTCTCCAAAAGCTCTTTTTTCAAACATTTGTATAAAGCGTAAAGAGTATTTTTTATCACCCAAAATCTCTTCAAATAGTTTTAAACTATCATCTTTAGCTTTTATAAACTCACTATATAATCTATGATTTCCTATGCTTTGCAAACCCCAATATTTAAAATACTCAAGACTATTTTTATAGCTTTGTTCTGATGAGAATACAGATTCATTTAAAACTTGCTCTGGCTCATTTAATGCTTTTAGTAGTTTTTTTTGATAAGCTTGTAGTGATTTTATGTATTTATATCCTTCGCATTCATAGTTTGAGCCACGAATTTGATTGCTTAGCTTAAAAAGTTCAAGCTTTTCAATATCTTCATCGCTTAGTTGTTTTGCAAACAAATCAAAACACAAAAATACACAAAAACACAAAAAAAATCTACTAGCTTTCAAAATATGTCCTTAAAATTATAATTTTCATAACTTTTATTATAAATCAAACCTTTTTTTAAACTCCTTAAAAATATAATACACTAAAAACTTCAAGGATATAAAATGCAAAAAACTTTCATAACAACCCCAATTTATTATGTAAATGACAAAGCACATATAGGTCACGCATACACGACAATTATCGCTGATACACTAAGTAGATACTACCGCCTTCGTGGAGATGAGTGCTTTTTTTTAACAGGTACAGATGAGCACGGACAAAAGATAGAAGAATCAGCTAAAGCAAGAAATAAAAGCCCAAAAGAATACGCAGATGAAGTAAGTGCTGGATTTAAAAGCCTTTGGGATGAAATGGGGATAAAGTATGATTATTTTATACGCACAACAGATGAAAGACATAAAAAAATCGTTCAAAAAATCTTTGATAAAATGTTTCAAAAGGGTGATATTTACAAGGATTATTATGAAGGGAATTATTGTGTAAGTTGTGAAAGCTTTTTTACAAAAACACAGCTTAAAGATGAAGATTGTTGCCCTGATTGTGGTAAAAAAACAAAAATCTTAAAAGAAGAAAGCTATTTTTTTAGATTAAGCAAATATGAAAATGAACTTTTAAAATGGTATGAAAATCCAAATTCTGTTGTCCCAGAAGGCAAAAAAAACGAAGTTATAGCATTTGTAAAACAAGGCTTAAAGGACTTATCTGTAACTAGAACAAGTTTTTCATGGGGTATACCAACGCTAAATGACCCAAAACATATAATTTATGTTTGGCTTGATGCTTTAGCAAACTACATCAGTGCTTTAGGTTATCTTGACGGAGATGAAAAAATGGATTTTTGGCCAGCTAGCGTTCATCTTGTTGGAAAAGATATACTTAAGTTTCACGCTATTTATTGGCCTGCGTTTTTACTAAGTCTTGATTTACCACTTCCAAAGTGCGTTGCGGCACATGGTTGGTGGACGATTGATGGCGAGAAAATGAGTAAAAGCAAGGGAAATGTTATAGACCCAAGAGAGCTTATAAAAGATTTTGATATAGATGCTGTAAGATACTTTTTGCTTAAAGAAGTTCCTTTTGGAAATGATGGGGATTTTTCATACAATGCACTTGTAAATAAAATCAACTATGAGTTATCAAATGAGCTTGGAAACTTGCAAAGCCGTCTTGTTGGTATGAGTGAAAAATACAGTGATTTTAATATAAGCTCAAAAGATGTGAAACATTATTTTAACGATGAGTTAAAAGCTTTAGAAGATAAGATAAAAATTGCTACAAATGAAATGCAAAACCTAAATATCCATAAATACTTAGATGAAATTATGGAGATGTTAAAATTAGCAAATGTAAGCGTTGCAAAGTATGAGCCGTGGAATTTGGTAAAAAACAATGAGTCTAATAAAGCAAATGCGCTGATAGGATTATGTGTAAATATTCTTATAAAAGCAAGTATTTTACTAGACCCAGCTATGCCAAATGCTATGAAAAAAGTTTTTGATACTTTTGGTGTGGTTTGTGATACAAACTTATATAACAAACTTATCAAAAACAATGAACTAGCAGACTTTAAAGCTAAAAAATGTGAGCCACTTTTTGCAAAAATAGATATAAAAGACATAGAAGAAAAACAAAATGCAAAAAAAGAAGAAACGCCAAAAGAACCAAACTATATAAATATAGATGATTTTGCAAAACTAGAAATAAAAGTTTGCAAGGTTTTAGAATGTTCTAAAATGGAAAAAAGCGATAAGCTTTTAAGATTTGTTCTTGATAGCGGAGATGAAAAACCTAGAGTTATTTTAAGCGGTATAGCAAAGTATTATAATCCAGAAGATTTGGTAGGCAAACAAGTTATAGCTATAACAAATCTAGCTCCACGCAAAATGATGGGTGAGTATAGCGAAGGTATGATACTTAGTGCTAGTGATGATAGTGGATTAACACTAATTAGCCCTTTAAAAGAGACAAAAAACGGAGCTTTGATAGGGTGAAAATTTCAAGCCTAAAAGATTTACTTTTTGCAAAAGTTTTAAAACAAGCTAGCATATCAAGCGTTGATGAGTTTTATATACAAGATGGCAAGGATATAAAACAAAACGCTTTTGCTTTTGCGTATTTTGCAAAAGATATAAATGGGGTAAAAAATGCATTAGATAGGTCTGCTTATGTTATCATAGTGGATTTTGATGTGGATGTAGAGGGGGAAGTTTGGTGTCTTAGGGTTGATGATATAAGCGTGGCTCTTAAAAGACTGGTAAGTTTTATAGCTAAAGATAAAACTTTTTATCACTGCTCTAAAATCCAAGAAAACTTTGCAAAAAAATTAGGACTAAATGTCTTAATAAACGAAATTTTTAATGATTTTGAAAATATATTAAAAAATGATATTTTTTTATCAAGCGATAAAGAGTATTTATCTAGCATATCTAGTTTTTTATTAGTGCCAAAATATGATTACGAGATAATCCACTCAAGCAACTTTTTTCACACAAGCTTTAAGATAAAAGATATAGATTTGTTTTATACTGATTTGTTTGGTGTGATAAAAGATGTGTATTTAAGCGATGTTGTTTTGCCAAAAGAACTTGTTGGTGAGTTTTGTGGCTTGTATTATCTTGCTAAAAAAACGGCTACTATGATTGATTTTTATTTTTTAGATAAAAACGGAGTTTTAGCAGATAGTTTTCATACTCAAAAATGCGTGATTTTGCTTGATAATGATTTTGATGAGTATAAAAAGATTTTTACCGATAAAAATAAATTTTATTTTACAAAAAATTATGATGAAATAATGTCAAATAAGTGCGATTTTGTGTTTTTAAAAATGCAAAGAGAAGAATTTTTAAATAGAGTTTTAAATAATAGAAAAAATAGCTGTTTGTTTTAGGAGATTTGATGAAAGTTAGCGTTTTAGGTATCGGCGGAACAATTTGTATGCTAAAAGATAGTAGTGGCGGAGTAAATCCAAAACTAGATGCAAAAATGTTGGTTGATAGTATAGGATTATGCGAAGATATAAAAATAACAGCTAAAACAATTTTATCTTTACCTAGTCCGTCGTTAAGCTATGATGATTTGCTAGAAGTTTTAAAAGTAGCAAAAGAAGAGGTAAAAAACGGAGCAAATGGTATAGTCATCACACAAGGAACGGACACTTTAGAAGAAAGTGCTTTTTTGCTTAGTCTGTTTTGGGATGAAAATGCACCGCTTATCATAACAGGAGCTATGAAAAATCCAAGCGAGATAGGAAGCGATGGAGCTAGTAACCTTTATCAAGCTATACTTGTTGCAAGTAGTAAAAAATCTTTAGGGCGTGGTGTTTTGGCTGTCTTTAATCATATCATCTATGAGCCTAGATTTTTACATAAAAGCAATTCTTTTTCACTTGAAACTTTTGTATCTATAAATGGTGGAAATGTAGGTTATATATATGAAAAAGAAGTAATTTACATAAGCCCAGTTTATAAGAACAAAACATATCAAATACCGCAAAAACTAGATAAAAAAGTAGCTATACTTCAAACTTGCTTAAGTGGAGATGATGTGTTTTTGGATAATCTTAGCGGTCTTGACGGAATTGTTATAAATGGTTTTGGAGCAGGTCATATCTCAAGCAAGGCAGCTAAAAAGTTAAAAGAGTTAAACCTAAAAATACCTTGCATAATCACAACTCGCACAGGTAGCGGAATGAGTGCGTATAAAACTTATGCATATGAAGGAAGCGAGATGGATATGCAAAAGCATGGATTTGTTATGGGTGGTTTTTTTGACAGCTTAAAAGCTAGACTTTTCTTAAGTGTTTTACTTGAGAATGGATTTAGCAAAGAACAGATAAAAGATGAATTTAAATCTTATTATGAGAGTTTTTAATGCTACATATACCTGTTTTGTTTAATGAAGTTATGATGTATTTAAAAAAAGATAACTCTACTTTGCTTGATTGTACTTTAGGGTATGCGGGGCATAGTTTGGGTTTTTTAAAACAAAACAAAAACGCAAAGCTAGTAGCATGCGACCAAGATGATATGGCGATAGAGCATTCTAGCAAGGTTTTAAATGAATATGATGCTAAGATTTATAAATGCAATTATAAAGATATTTTTGATTATTACGCAGGTGAGCCTGATTTTATACTAGCTGATATTGGTGTATCTAGCGTTCAGCTTGATTTTGATGAGCGTGGGTTTTCACTAAAATCAAACTCACTTGATATGCGTATGGATAAAAACAACCCGCTTGATGCAAAAACATATATAAATGAATGTAGTTTAGATGAGTTAGAAAGCATTTTAAAAGATTATGCGCAGTTGCCACACTCTCATAAAATAGCACAAAAAATCATAAACGCAAGGCATAAATCAGCCATAAACTCATCAAAAGAGCTTTATGAAATCATAGGCAACGAAAAACTTCACGGAAGAAATGTTTTAGTGGCTACACTTGTTTTTCAAGCTATAAGAATTCATATAAACAAAGAATTAGATGTGCTTAAAGAGTTTTTGGATAAATGTGAGAAAAAAAGGTTTAAAAATACAAAACTTTTAATCATAACTTTTCACTCATTAGAAGATAAAATCGTAAAAGAATACTTTAAAAAATGGGAAAAAAATTGTATTTGTGATAGCAATGCTATAAGATGTGTATGCTCAAAAGACAATGCTTTAGGCAAAATAATCACAAAAAAACCGATAGTTCCAACAAAAGAAGAAATAAAACTAAACTCAAGAAGTGCTCCTTCAAAGCTTAGAGTATTTGGATTTGGCGATGTATGATTTATTAAAAGCATTAAATAAAGAGCTTGATAGCGGGATTGAAAATACATTTTCAAATGAAGTGCTTAAAAAAGAGCTTGATGATTTATATGCAAAAATCCAAAGATACAAAAGCAAAGAAGATGCGGCAAATATAGATGAACTTTTAAAAAACCTAGATAAAGCCATAGACAATGCAGAAAAAAGCGAAGAGCAAATAAACGCTAGTGATGATTTTTTTGAAAAGATAGACATTAGCTCAAATGTAGACAAAACCCCTACTAATCAAAGCACAAGCAATAGCGAAAAAGAAGCTATACTAAAAGACTTTGATTTTGATATCATAGACAATAGTATAGGCATTAAAACTTTTTTAAGAGGAATTGTTTTGATGATAAGCATTGTTGCTTATCTTGGTGTTTTTGTTTTCATTAGAGAAAAAATTTATCAAAACAGTAGGGTTTATGGGGAGCTTATGAGTAGAAAAGAAGTGTTGCTTGAAGAACAAAAAGAACTTCAAAGAAAGATAGAAAGTCTTCAATTTCAAAATAATATTATGAATTATTTTGAAAGATAAGCAACCCAAACAAACGAAATTTAAAAGCAAATGCTGTGTTTGTAAAACCATGTAAATTTCGTTTGTTTAGTTAAAAGATTGTATTTGTAAGCTATAAAATCATATTTCGTCAAATCAAAATAAAAAGCTAAACTATAAAGCAAAGCTAGTTTAGGTTATAAAAATATAGTGCCGCTAAAACAAACGAAATTTGGTTTTAAAATCTTAACGCTAA
>CAZYDK010000042.1:0-10563 GCA_964646025.1 uncultured Campylobacteraceae bacterium
ATAAACTTATGTTTTTTTCATATGCTATACTTTTAAGCTTGTTTAAAAAAGCATCGCCTAAGCCTCTTTTTGGAGTATTAATAATCCTTGAAAAACTTATATCATCATCAATGTTGTGTATAAGCCTAAGATAAGCTACAACATCTTTTATCTCCATTCTTTCATAAAAACTTAAAGAACCAACGATAGTATATGCAATACCATTTTTCATAAGCTCTTCTTCAAAGAGCATACTAAGACTATTTAACCTATATAAAATGACTATATCATTTGGCTTTACACCACTACTAAGTAATGATTTTATACTTGATATAACTCCTTCTGCTTCATCATATGCATTAGAGTAGCTTGTTATTTTGGTATGGTTATCTTTTTTTATCTGTGTGAAAAGTTTTTTACCTAGTCTTTGAGTGTTGTTTGCTATGACTTTATTAGCCATATCTAGTATGTGTGAGCTACATCTGTAGTTTTCTTCAAGGTAAATTACTTTAGCGTCATTAAATTGTTTTGAAAAGTTTAAGATATTGTCTATTTTTGAACCACGAAAAGAGTAAATACACTGGTCTTCATCGCCAACTACACATAAATTTCGGTGCGTAGAACATAAAAGCATTAAAATTTCAAACTGAACTTTGTTTGTGTCTTGATACTCATCTACTGTTATATACTGATACTCTATACTAAGTGCGTTTTTAACATCATCATAAGTTTTTAAAATCTTCCAAGTTAAAAAAAGCAAATCATCAAAATCAAGATAGTTATTTGCTTTTAAGATAGAGTTATATTGTAAATTAACCTTATGAGCTATTTTTTGTTTATCGCTTATAAGTGCTTGTTTTTCTTGCTCTTCTTCGCTTATAAGTTCATTTTTTACATCTTGTATATATCTTGAGTAAAACCCAAAATCTTTATCGTTATAATCTTTTAGTATATCTTTTATGATTTTTTTTCTATCTGCTGTGTCTATTATCAAAAAATCACTTTTATATCCAAGTAAATATATATAGCGTTTTAATACCATAAGACCAAAATGATGAAAAGTGCATAAAAGCGGTTCTTTAAATTTTGTTATATTGAGTTTATTTAGCATTGCGTAAGCTCTACTTTTCATCTCATTTGCCGCTTTGTTTGTAAAAGTTAAAGTAAGCGTGTTATCTGCTGGTATACCACAACTTATAAGATAAGCAAGTCTTGTTGTGATTGTTTTAGTTTTTCCACTTCCTGCACCAGCTAAAATCAAAAGTGGATTATCCACCACCATAGCTGCTTCTTTTTGCTTTTCATTAAGCCCATCTAAAATCATATCAACCATTTTTAACCCAAAATATATTTAATTTTACATAAATGCTCTAAGTGATATAGGTTCTCACAAGCTTCGTTTAAATCCTTGCCATAGCTCCAAGTTCCGCTTTTTCTTGTTAAAACTATGTTTTGATTAGTATTTACAAAATAAGTTGGTATTTGGTTTTGCAGTTGCTCATCATCTGTAACTCCAGTATCAAAAACTCTTAAAACATCACTTTTTATGCCTTCTTTACTCATTTTTGATATATTTAAATAACTGCTTTGATAACAATAAGCCGCTATGTAAGGGCTAAAACTATGGATGATAAATTTTGCTTCTTTTATGGTTTTATAAATTGCATAATGTATATAAGAATCATAACTTGCTTCATTCCACCTAATTGACTCATTAGCTACAAGTTTGCAAAAATCATTCTCATTTACATGTCTTAAAATAGCATTTTCTTTATTTATCATAAAGCTTTCTTCGTTAATCCTTTGAGAAATACTGCCAAAACTAACCCCAAAAAAATCTTTTTCAAAAAGCATACCGCAAATTTTTTTCAAAGAATCAAAATCATTTTTAAGCATCATAACAAAACCTTTATAAACTAAATTTCGTTTGTTTAGCCATTTATAAAATATCTAAAAACATCATTTAAATTTGCAACAAACATCAAGCTTATAAGCAAAAAAAGTCCAACATAATTTAAAGCGTTATAAATCATATCTGGAGCTTTATGTCTAAATAAAAGCTCGTATAAATTAACAAAAATATGTCCGCCGTCAAGCGGTGGTATAGGTAGCAAATTTACAACACCAAGATTGACGCTAATAGCAGCTAGTATCAAAAGATATGTGCTAAAACTAACGCCTATGCTTTTACTAGTTACATCACTTAGCATTATCATTCCGCCTAAGTTTTTATGGTCAATATCTTGTTTTATGATTAGATATAAACCTTTAGCTATAAGCATTGATGATTCAATTAGGCTATCATATGCGTATTTTATACTACTTAAACCTTTATGATAGACTTTATGAGTATCGCCAAGCGGAGATATACCTAACATATATCTTTTTTCATCTCTTCCAAAATCATCTACCCCGTCACCAATTTTTAAAGCTATATCAAAAGATAAAACATTATTATCCCTTAAAACCTTAACATTACTAACGCTTTTATTTAAATACTTTTTTATATCTTGCCACTGATTTATCTCGTTTTCATTGATTTGTAAAATCAAATCCCCTTTTAAAAGCACCCCATAAGCAGCTGAATTTTCTAAAACATTTCCAACTTTTGGACTAAGAACTTCTTTTCCCATAAAACCTATAAAAATATAAAAAATAAAAGCAAGTAAAAAGTTAAAAAAAGCACCAGCTACAAGAATGTATATTTTAAAAATAGGCTTGAGATTAGCATAACTTCTTTCACTTTTATCGTTTTCATCTTCTTGACCTTTGATTTTTACATATCCACCAAAAGGAATTGCTGCGATTTGATATGTTGTTTCTCCTATCTTTTTTTGATAAATAGCCTTACCAAATCCAACACTAAAAACAGGAACTTCTATATTTAGACTTCTAGCGGCTAAAAAATGCCCAAGCTCATGAAAAAATATCAAAAAACAAAGACCTAAAATAGTAGCAAAAAAATTAGCTCCAAAAAAATAAAATCCAGCACAAATAGCTATAAAAACAAGGATATTTAAACTATTTTTCATATAAGTTTTTTCCTTGCTTTGTTAAAATCTAGCACATATTCTATACCAGAATAAATCGTAAGCACAAAACATATATAAAACAATATATCTCCGCCAACCCACCCCATCATCAAAAATCCTATTGCAAGCATTTGAAATACGGTTTTAAGCTTACCGCTAAACTTTGCTGCGACATCAAAACCGCTAGATACAACAATCACTCTAAAACCTGTTATAAAAAATTCTCTAGCAAGTATGAGGTAAATTAGCATTGGTTCTACCCTACCCATCATCATAAGCCCCAAAAACGCCGCTAAAGTTAGCATTTTATCAGCAAGTGGGTCTATAATTTCGCCTAAATGTGTTTTTTGATGCCAAGCTCTAGCTATATATCCATCAAAAAAATCAGTAATTGATGCTATTGTAAAAATCAACGCTGTAAAGTAATTAAACCAACTAATATGCATTGGAAAAAGAGTGTTTATAAAATACTCGTAATGAGAAAGCATAGCAAATAAAATCACAGCCAAAACAAGCCTAATAAAAGCTAGTGTATTTGGGATATTCATCATAATTAACCTTTTATAAAACTAACAACAGCCATAGCCATACCATTATCATGGCTTACACTTGCATCGATGTATTTACAAGTATTAAAATCAACAGCACCATCTAAACTAAAATCAACATCACTAAATCTTGTTTTTATCTCATTTTCACTCATCAAATCCACAGCAAGATTGAAAAAATCTACAACTTTGAAAGAGTAAAACACACATAAAGAGCCAAGCACATCTCTAACAATAACAATATCGTAAAAACCACACTCTTTACATATACCACAATCAAGTGCTTTTGCTGCAGCTTCTTTTAAAGCATAAAAACCAGCTATCGTTTCTACCATATATTCATTTTTTGAGTTTTTTCTTAAAAACTGTTTTTCAAAAGGCGATAAAAATTTATCCAAAAAATTATCCCCGAGTTTGTGATATAGTTTTTCTACTCTTTTAATATCAACTATATCACAACCTATTTTTACTCGCAATATCTTGCCTTATGAGATTACAAAATCTGTAAAATATATATTTTTTATAAAGCCGTCGTTTAAAATAGCATTTATTTTATCTTTTATCTCATCTTTTAAGCGTTGCTTTCCTTTTGTAGTGCTGATTTCTTCATATGTTTTTGATGATAAAACACCGATTATAATATCTCTTATTTTACCCTTTTTGCCTTCTAGCTCTGGAGTTAGCGTAGGTATGTTTTGCTCTAGCTCCATAGTGCATTTTAAATATCTGCTACCATTTTCACTAAGTAAATTCGCAGTAAATGCGTCTAATGGGAAAATAACACCAACTTCTCCACTATCTGCTGTTTGAGGTTTTTTCTTTTCTGTTTGTTGCTCTTCTACAACTTGCTTATCTGTTCCTTCTTCTGCACTACTATCTGAGCTAAAAAATGCAAGATAAGCTACAAGACCAAAAATTCCTATAAGCAAAACTATCAAAACTATCAAAATGATAACAACTAAATTCCCTGATTTAGCTTTTTTTTCTTTCTTTGCTTCTTCTTCTGCCATAATTTATCCTTGTTAAAATTTGAAAATAATTATGCTAATATAACATAATTTATTTTAAAAGGAATTTAGTAATGAAACATATATTTAGAGAATACGATATTCGTGGGATTTATGAAAAAGAAATTACACCAACATTTGCAAAAGCTTTAGGGGAAATTCTTGGCAAAATAATGCTAAAAAAAGGAGCAAAAAGCGTTAGTGTTGGATATGATGCAAGATATAGCAACGAGATACTTAATAACGCTTTGATATATGGGCTTAATCAAAATGATATAAAAGTATATTCATTAGGGCTTGTTCCTACCCCACTTGGATATTTTAGCAACTTTATAAAAGATATAGATGCAAATATAATGATAACAGCATCACACAATCCAAAAGAATACAATGGATTTAAAATCACCATAAAAAAAGAAAGTTTTTTTGCTGATGAACTTGCGAGTATTTATGAAGAAGTTAAAGCTTGTATGCCAAAATACACTAACGATACAGAAAAAATAAATTGTGAAAACTTAGACATAAAAACACTTTATGTAGATTTTATAAAACAAAACTTCTCACACCTAAAAAACCTACAAACTCCAATATGCATAGATACCGCTGGTGGTGCTGCATGCGAAGTAGCACAACTTGTGCTTGATAGCTTAGGGATAAAATACGCTATATTTTTTGATAAATTTGATAGTAATTTTAGTGCTCACGAGCCTGACCCAACACATGAAGAAAATCTTTTTGCACTTAAAGATGAGCTAGGTTTTTCTAACTTTAATTTAAAAGATGATGAGAAACTAAACCCAATATATAAAAATGGCTACATCAAAAATAGTGCTCAAATAGGCTTTGGTTTTGATGGAGACGCTGATAGAGTTGTATGCGTGATAAAAGATAAGGTTATAAAAGGTGATGAGCTTTGCTATCTTTTTGCCGCGTGTATCAATGAGCCAAAAATACTTTGTGAAGTAAAATGCTCTAAAGTGATTTTTGATGAAATTAACAACATAGGCAAATGTTTTATGGGTAAAACAGGACATTCAAACATAAAAAAATCCATAAAAGAACTAAATGTGGATTTAGCTGCAGAACTTAGCGGACATGTGTTTTTTAATGATAGGTATTTTGGATATGATGATGCTATTTATGCGATGTTAAGAATCATTGAAATATATTCAAAAATAGATTTTAAAAAGACATTATCAAACCTAAAACAAGCCTACTCAAGCGATGAGATAAAAATCCCAATCAATGAAGAATTGAAATTTAAAACAATACAAGACTTTAAAACTATGATAAAAAATCAAAATCTAAAAGCAAATATCATAGAAATTGATGGTCTTAGACTTGATTTTGATGATGGTTTTTTGCTACTTCGTGCAAGTAATACAAGCCCATATCTTATAGCAAGATTTGAAAGCACTAGCAAAGAAAACCTATCAAAGTATGAAAACATAGTAAAATCTACATTAAAACAATTAAAAGTAGATTATTAAACCTAAAACAAACGAAATTTAGCACTAAATTTCGTTTGTTGCCCCCCCCTTTTTTTTTATTTTATTAATGAGCTATATACGGCATAATAAAGCTCATCCAAGGATAACCAACAAGTAAAAATATAGCTAGATAAATTATCCCAAAAATTGTTCCAAGTTTCCAAAACTCACCACTTTTTACATAACCACTAGCAAACCAAATCGGACTATGTCCTGTGCCATATGGGGTAATAACGCTTATCATACCCATAGGAATAATAAGAAGTGTCATTATAAACATAGGGTCATAACCTGGAATTTTTGTAGCCATTACAGCAAAAACACCAGCAACAGCTGTTACATAAGCAGTAGCAGAAGCAAAGAAATATCTTAAAAGACAAAATGCAATCAAAAGCATAAAAACAGCCACCGTAGGGTTTAAGCCTTGTATTAAAATTTCTGTCTTGCTTGATAGGTATTCTAAAAAGCCAACATTTTTAAGACCACCTGCCATAGTAACCAAAGTAGCAAACCAAGTAAGAACATTCCAAGCTGGTTTATTTGATAAAAAGTCGTTCCAAGAAATGATTTTAAATAAAATCATAAGTATGATTACAAGAATAGCCGTTGTTGTAGCGTTTATTCCAAATGTGCTAGAACCTATCCAAAGAGTAAGAGCAAACAAAGATATACAAATCATTATCACTTCTTTTACTTTCACAGAGCCAAGTTTTACAAGCTCTTCTTTAGCCCATGAGCTGATTTTTTCCGAGCCTTTTACTTCAGGCGGATAGATATAAAAAGCAAGTAATGGAGTGATAACAATAAGTATAAGCCCAACAGGTAAAAAGCATAAAAACCAACCCATCCAATCCACAACACCAACACCAGCTTCTTTAGTAAGCTGTAAGGCTAATGGGTTTGGAGCTTGACCTGTAAAAAATATAGAGCTAGAAACACAAGTGGTAGCAAGGCTTACCCACGCTATATAAGCACCTATTTTTCTTGGGTTTTTATCAGGATAACTATCATACATACTAGGAATGCTAGTTGCGATTGGATATATCGTTCCACCGCTTCTAGCTGCGTTGCTAGGTATAAAAGGTGCTAAAATCAAATCCGCTATAGCGATAGCATAACCTAAACCTATGGTTGATTTGCCAAGTTTATTTACCAAAATAAGGGCTATTCTTCTACCAAGACCACTATTTTGATAGCCTATCCCTATCATAAAAGATGCAAAAATTAGCCAAACTACAGCATTTGAAAAGCCTGTAAGCCCCCAATTGATAGCCGCTGCTGGTTTTATCGCAGCATCTATTTTGCCTGAACCAACAGGACCTACTTTAAACAAAACAGCCACAGCAACAGCAATGATACCTAAAAACGCAGGTGGCAACGGCTCAAGTATAAGTCCAACAACAAGTGCAGCAAAAATACTTACATATATCCATGCGTTTTTACTAAGCACAGAATAATCCGCATAAAAGTAAGACAATACAAAAACAAGCAAACCAAAAACAATAGGCAAGACGATTTTGTATAAAGACTGACCTTCTTTCATAAAAATCTCCTTAAAATAATATATTAAGTATGTTATTACATAAAACTTTAAAAGATATTTAATTGTAACTTTCACAAAGCTTATTTTAAAGATGATTTGCTTGAGCTAAAATATCAACATTGATAAATAAATAATTTTTAGAAAGTTTTATAAATTTCGTTTGTTTGGTTTTTATTTGCTTTTAAATCTAGCATTTAAACTACCATTTAAAAAACTCAAATACTTTTTAATGAATTTTTTATCTAGTTAGCCAAACAAACGAAATTTGGATTAATCAAAGAAAGTAATACAAGTTTTAAAATAGTTGGTTAAAAAGCTTTATAAATTTCGTTTGTTTGAAATTGTTTAAGAAAATAGCACTTAGTTTAAATTAACAAAGCTAATGCAAACAAAATCGCATTATCGATACCCTAAGAATTTAAATAAATCCAAACAAACGAAATTTATATAAGCATAGTTTTAATAGCCGTCTTTTTTAACGCCTAAATTTCGTTTGTTTAGAGCTTAGTTTTCTTTGGCGTATTTTATAAAAAGTTCTCCCCTTTGCTTATAATTAGCAAATTCATCTAAACTAGCACAAGCTGGGCTAAGCAACCTTACGCATTCTTTTGGCTCGTTTTTCATAAGCTCTACTGCGTGTTTTAAATTATCACACCTTATATAATCACATTTTAATTCTTTGCAAATGCTTTCCATTATATCTTTTGAAGTGCCGATTAGATAAAATCTAGCGTTATAAGTGCTAAGTTCTTTTATAAGCTTTTTAGCATCAACGCCTTTTAAGTCCCCACCCAAAATTCCTAAAATTCTTTTATCTTTATATCTTTTGTATGCACTTATCGTGCTTTGTTCGTTTGTGCCTTTGCTATCATCTACCCATAAAACCCCGTCAATGATATGCTCTTCTAAAGTATGCGGCGCTAAAGTTATGGAGTTTATTTTGTCATAATTTAGGGTGTTTTTTATGATTTTCTCTACCGTTAAAGCCAAAACACTATCAAGTAAAAAAGGCTCATCAAAGTTTATTTTTTGGGTATTTATCTCAAATTTATGAGCCAAATCAAGACTATTTTCATAAAAAATTATCTTACATTTTGCGTTTTTTACTACTTCTTCATTTATAAACTCGCTTGGAATTATAGCTATGCAAGGATTTTGCATACGCAAAAGTGGGCTAAGCTTAGCATTTTTATACTCATCATATCCACCGTGCCAACTAAGGTGGTCATCTGATATAGGCAAAAGCACATAAACCATAGGATATGCTTTTTTTGTGTAATGAAGTGAAAATGAGCTACTCTCAAGCACAAAAAACTCACTACTAAAATCCATACTAGCTATTGGAGTTCCTATGTTTGCACCTGTTGGAGCATCAAGCAAAGCTCCTATCATTTTTGTTGTTGTTGATTTGCCGTTAGTTCCGCTTATCCAAATACTTTTTGGCATAGCATCATAAAAAAAATCATAATCACTTTGTATATTTTTAGCTTTTTTTACAAGTTCATTATATGGTGGGATACCAGGGGTTACTATTTCTAAAGAGCTATTATTTTCATTAAACTCGCTACTTGGTAAAAGGTTGTTTCCCCATTCATCTTTTGATTTTTGTTTAAAACTATCATCGTATATATCCCAAACTATATTTAAGGTTTTTCCTAATTTTGCTATGGCTTTATTTGTTCCGCCGTATCCAAAAAGACTTTTACGCTTTGACATTTTTTTACCTTAGTTTTATAGTAATTAACGCTAAAACATTAGCTAGCAATGCAACTATCCAAAATCTTATGATGATTTTGCTTTCACTAAGTCCGTTTTGCTCAAAATGATGATGAAGTGGAGCCATTTTAAAAATGCGTTTTTTACGAAGCTTAAAGCTACCTACTTGAAGGATAACAGATAGTGTTTCTGCTACAAAAACAGCACCTATTAAAACAAGTAAAATCTCATTTTTACTAACTATCGCAAGATATCCTATAAATCCGCCTAAAGCAAGGCTTCCGCTATCTCCCATAAAAATACTTGCAGGATGAGAGTTAAACCACAAAAATCCTATCAAAGCTCCAATTAATGCCATTATAAAAATCACAAGCTCTTCACTTCCGGCAACTTTTGGCAAAAAAAGATAATTTGCATAAAGCGCATTTGAGCTAAGATACACAAAAACCCCAAGTGTAAAAAGTGAAAAAATACTTGGCACGCAAGCAAGTCCGTCAAGCCCATCTGTTAGATTTACAGCATTTGTAGATGAAAGCAAAACTAAAAGATAAAATCCTACACAAAAATACTTCATATCTAAAATTGGATATTTGTAAAACGGCACAAAAAGTTCTGAACTTATATATCCACCTATATAAAGCGGCAAAATACAAGCAAATGATGAGATGATTAAAAAAAGCATTTTTGCTTTTGGGCTTAAGCCTTTGTGATTATCTTTGTAGCGGATTTTTGCAAAATCATCAACAAATCCAGTAAAGCAAAAAAGCCCAAGACAAAGCATAGCACATATTGAAAACATATTTTTCATATCCGCAAGTAAAAACGATACAAACATCGTGCAAAGCACAAAAATAAGTCCGCCCATAGTCGGAGTTTTTGCTTTTTGCTTGTGAGAGTCTGGTGCTAGTTCATATATGGGCTGATAGGCTTTTTCACGCATTGCTATGATGTATTTTTTAGTAAAATATAAAGTAGACATAAAAGCCAAAAAAAACGCAAGTAAAGCCCTAACGCTTATATAACTAAAAAGTCTTATATCAAAAAAATCGTATAACATAATCATTCTTTGTATTGATTTAAAATTAAAAAACGCTTATTTTATAAACTAAGTGCTTTTTCATTACTTAAAATCGTTTAAAGAATTATCAAAATACAAAAAAGATGTAAATTTCGTTTGTTTGTAGAAAAATAGCAAAGCTTATACATTATAGAAGATACAATATTGTTTGAGACCTGATAAAGGTAGGT
>CAZYDK010000043.1:0-10351 GCA_964646025.1 uncultured Campylobacteraceae bacterium
ACAAAAAATATAGAATAAATATAAGTAAAGCTTTACTATATCAACAACAATTTAATAATAAATAGTTTTATAAAAAACTATAAAAACCAATAATGCAAAACAAACGAAATTTGCATTTAATCTAAATTTCGTTTGTTTAATTTAAAAACTTGATTTTTAATGCCAAAAAAATTATGCTTATTTAAAACTATTCTTCATCTAAATTATCAATAAGTTTTTTCATATCATCAACGCTAAGCCACTGAGTATTTGTACCAGAATCATAGCTAAAATTACTAGCTACACTTTTACCACCTAAGCCACCCTTCCACCATCCTGCATCAGGCTGTATTATAAAATACTCATCAAACTCAAGTGTATGTCTAGCATCTTCTATAGCTATCATTTGCTCGTGAATTTTTTCTCCTGGTCTTATGCCGCACTCATAAGTATCAAGTTCTGGCGCAATAGCTTTTGCAAGGTCGATTATACGCATAGATGGGATTTTTTTAACATAAAGCTCACCGCCTATCATATTTTCTAAAGCATTTAAAACCATCCAAACAGCACTCTCAAGCTCAAGCCAAAATCTAGTCATCTTATAATCAGTTATAGGTAAAGCTTTTGCTCCCTCATCTTTTAAACGCTTAAAAAATGGTATAACAGACCCTCTAGACCCAGCAACATTTCCGTATCTTACCACTGAAAATGTAGTTTTGTTTTTTCCAACATAGCCATTTGCGGCAATAAAAAGCTTATCAGAACAAAGTTTTGTGGCACCATAAAGATTTATAGGAGAACTTGCTTTATCGGTTGAAAGTGCAACTACTTTGCTAACACCTCTTTCAATAGCTGTTTCTATAACATTTTGAGCACCAATGATGTTTGTTTTAACTGCTTCAAAAGGATTATATTCACATGCAGGAACCTGCTTAAGTGCAGCCGCATGGATGATATAATCCACGCCATTAAAAGCCATCTTAAGTCTTTCTCTATCCCTTACATCGCCTATAAAATAACGCATTTTTTTCTCATAAGGCTTAAACTCAGGCATATTTTGCATCAAAAATTGTTTAAACTCATCACGAGAATAAATGATAATTTTTTCTATATTTGGATATTTTTTAAGCACAATTTTTGAAAATTTTTTACCAAAAGAACCTGTACCGCCTGTGATTAATATAGTTTTACCATTTAGCATTTTAATTCCTTTTCAAGCCTTTCCATTTCATTTAAAAGCACTTCATAAAGCACTCTAGCATACCCACAAAACTCCATGCTATAGTATTTTACATGCTCATTTAAAAGTAAAATACTATTTTGTATCTGCTCCTTAGTATTGCGTGGATATGATAAGATTTGATTAATTTTAAGCTCACAGTTATATATCCTTTGAACACAAAGTCCAGCAAAATACTTCTTAAACTCACCGCTACTTAAAAGGTTTAAAAACTTTAATGAAGCACTTTCTAAATTTTTTAATAAATTATCATCAATAAAACCATCGTAAAATTTATTTATATCTATTATGTCTGCTTTTGAGTTTTGTATAAATTGATTTATCTGCTCTGAAAAATCATCTAGTTTAATATTTTTTTCATATTGCTTAAGCTCTTTATTGAGATTTGTTATATCTAAAGATATATTATCAAGTTTATCAATATAAAAAAGTATTTTTTCATATTGATTTTTTATGCTATTTTTATATCTTTCAAATGCTTTTTTTTGCTCTTTTTTGGTGGTTTGCTCTAGTATAAAATGTGTCTTTTTTGTTTTTGCATAAGTTTGCAAGAACTCTTTAAATGGTATTTCTTTAGCTTGATTAATTCTAGCTCCGCCTTCTGTTGCATTAAAATAATTTCTATCTTTATGCTTACCAAAATATATCTCAAAATGCTCCTTAAATGCAAGCCAAACAAGAGTAGTAGAAACCTCACCATCTCCACCGTAAGCAGTGATTTTATAAGGATGTTTACTTATATCTATTTCGTTTTCTGTATACGCATGACCTTTAGAATGACTTGTCCCATCTTTGCCAAAAGCTAAATCCTGACCTATAAGACATATATTTTTAAAATCAAGCATAGTAGCTACCTCAGCAGCCAAAAACGCAGAGCTTTGACCGCCACTTACATAACCATACTCATTTAAATCAAGGTTAAATTCAAACTCAAGACCTTTTAAAGCTAATATTTTATTTTTACCTTCAAGATTTTTAATTGTCTGCGGATGCACTAAATCAGCCATTATAAAAACCGTATTCTTATCGGCTGTATATTTACTAGCATCCTCATAAAACTTACTAGTTTCTATAACTCTTTCTATAGAAAAAACAGCATCGGGAACTATCCCTTCACGCATAAGTATAGGATAACTTGCATCAGGACAAAATATAAATACTCTATCTTGATACTCTTTTAAAAGTGGTAATTGTTTAGCTAACGATGGTCCAGTTGATGCTATAACTACGCTATCATTTTTACCAAAATTTGCTTTACCAAATTTGGTAATTTGAATATTACTTATAACATCTTTAATATTTAAAATTGTATTTTTAATCCCAACCAAACTATCATTTGGACAATTTCCATGAAGATTTAATAATGTCTTCATTTGAATTGATAAATTTTTACTAATTTGAAGTATATTCTCACTAAATTTATTATAATAATCACTATGCATATATAAAAAATAACTAAGTAAATATGGCTTAATCGTAGCAAAGCTACAAAGCGTAGAAAGCTTACTTTCATCATAGTTAAATGGCTCCATAAAAAAAAGTTTATCACTATCTAGCTCTTTTGTAAAATCAGCAAGGTGAAACGCTATATAAATTAGCTCTAAATCAGGCTCAAACACTATGATATGGTTAAAATCTCCTTTATCAAAAAGTAACCTATAAAAAACCCCAAGCCCAAAACCATACGCAAAAATAACCTTTTTTCTAGAATGCTCTAGTAAAAAATCATCAACCATTTTTGCATAATCATCACTATCATAAACATGAGTATTTGTTCTTAAATCAATAGCATTTAGCCTTGTCTTATCAAAAAAAACATCAAAATTCGCATTTGTAGTGATTTTTGATAATTCTTCACCCATTTTTGGGTTTTGTGCCATTAATGACTTTAAGTTTTTTTGGTATACCTTTTCCATATCACACCTTTACTTATAACTTAAGCATAATCATAGCAAAATCTAGTCCGCTTTAACCTTTTTACTTTGATAAATCTGCAAAAACTCCACAACAAGACAAAATCCAAGTGCAAAATACAAGTAGTTTTTATCAAGATGAATCTCAAAACCATCAGCAACCAAATAAACTCCAACAAAAATCAAAAACGCTAAAGCCAAAATCTTAAGTCCAACATATTTTTCTATAAAATCCCCTATCGCTTTAGCTGCAAAAAGCATAACAAAAACAGCCACCATAACAGCTATTATCATAATAGGAAGATGTTTTGAAAGAGCCACCGCACTTATCACGCTATCAAGTGAAAACACTATATCAATAACCGCTATTTGAAAAATCACAAGCAAAAAGCTTCCACCCTTTATCTCTTTGTGCTCTGTGTGTGTAGAAAAACATTCTTTAAGCTCAATAATTCCCTTATATATCAAAAATACCCCACCGCCTATCATAACCAAATCTTTTGTGCTAATATCATTACCACCTATGCTAAAAAGTGTTGTAGTAAGCCTAGAAAGCTCATATATAAAAAATAACAACGCTATACGAGAGAGCATAGCCAAAAGCAGTCCAAAAAATCTTCCCTTACCTTGCATATTTTTAGGTAGCTTTGACACTAAAAGCGATAAAAAAATGATATTATCAACACCTAAGATTACCTCAAGTATTATCAAAGTAGCTAAAGATAACCAACCATCTAACGTATAAATCCACTCAAACATACTAGTCCTTAATGTAATTTAAAATTTCTTCTTTTGAAATTAGTTTTGAATTATATTTAATGATAGTTTTATTATGGCTAAGATAACACTCAACTATACCATTTTTCAAAGCTATATTAGCCACATCAACATCCTTATCAAGATAAATATTTTTAAAAATATTTGGATTATTTAAAAAACAAAGCATTATAAACCAAACCAAACACAAGACAGCCATTAAAATATAAAACTCATAAAACCACTTACTATGCAAAAACAATCCTATAAGAAATGCACCAAAAAAACTTCCAAAATACCCAAAAGAATTAAAAATCCCAAGCACTAAGCCTTTTTGCTCAACCTTACAAATCTTACTTACAGAACTTTGCATAATAGGCTCGTGAAGACAAAAACCTATAAAAAACACAAAACACCCAATTATAAAAATATTAAAATCTTGCACTATAAAAAGTATATTTTCTATCAAAAAAAGCAAAACTCCAGCCAAAAGTATATGCTTACTAAACCCTTTTTTCTCGCCAAAAACACCACCAATCCCCATAGCCAAAAAACCAAAAAACATACAAACACTATAAAGTATATAAATATCCTTTTCATCATGCAAAAACTCATTTACATACCTAAGCGGAATAGCCACAAAAGTAGCAGATATAATCATTTTTTGAAGCATATTTGTAATATACATAAAAATTAAATCTTTGTTTTTAAAAGCATCTTTTTTACTAGCTGGTTTATAGCTTTTAATAGCACTTTCTTTTGGCAAAACAAACAAAAGCAAAATACACAAAACACTTAAAATCCCAGATAAATAAAAAATCCCAGAAAGACCAAAAAACTTCGCCACAAAAGGAGATACTACTATAGCAAATGCAAAGCTCATTCCTATCATACCACCCATAATAGCCATTGCTTTTCCACGCTCTTCTTCTTTTACAAAATCAGCTATCATAGCACTAGCTACACCACCTACAGCACCGCTACCTTGCAAAATCCTACCAAAAAGCATAGTATAAATATCACTTGCATTTGCACATATAATGCAACCTATTATAAATATCAAAAGTCCAAAAAACATAGTCTTTTTACGACCTATTTTATCACTTAAATATCCAAATGGCGTGCTAAAAATGATTTGAAAAATAGCATAAATCCCAACTATAAGCCCAACAAGAACATCATTTGCCTCGTCAAGTCTAGCACCATAAAGACTAAGCACAGGTAAAACTATAAAAAGTCCAAAAAATCTAGATGCAACTATAAAACTCAAAACCATAGTGTTTTTACTCACCAAATCTCCTTAAAAACAAACGAAATTTAAAAAAATCTATTATAAATCAACATAAATGCAAAATATACAAGAACTAAAGATGATATTACATTTATACTTTTTAAAATTTTATTATTAAAAAAATGTACATATTTATATACAAAAAAAGATAAGCAAAAAACCCACATCACAACAGTGCCAATAAGCCCAAACAGCATAAACATAGGACTTATAGAATTATTTACAACAGTAGCTATGCTAAGCCAAAATGTAATCACATAAGGATTTGTTATATTTAAGAAAAATCCTTTAATGAAGTTTGAAAATGGCTTTTGCGTTTTTGTATCTTTTGATATTTTTATGTTCGTGGAGGATTTAAAAGTCAAAAACGCCATATAAAGCAAAAATACACAACCAAACATACTCAAAATATCAAGATAAACTTTATCAAAACCAAGCAAACCAAATCTAATCAAAACAAGATACATAACATCTGCACTACTAGCACCAAGCCCCACCATAAAGGCATTTTTAAAAGAACTCATAGCCTTATTTACAATAAGTATATTAATAGGACCAAAAGGAACACAAACCCCAAGCCCAAGCAAAATTCCATCTATCAAACTTTTCATAAATACCCTTTTTATTCTTAAATTTCGTTTGTTTGGATAAATAATTTTTATTTTAATAATATTTATAAAATTATCAAACAAATTAATGAGTTTTTAAGGAGAATTTCACATATATTTCACATTGTGAAATTACCGATGTTTTAAGTTTATTTTTATAAAACAAACGAAATTTACTCCAAACTTTCACTTTCTTCAAGCACCAAAAAATACTCTTCTTCTAATTTTTCAAGCTCAGCTTTTAAATTATCAAGCTCATCGCTAAGCACAGATATACCATACTTTTGATACTCATTTGGGTCGGCTAACTTACGCTCTAGTTCTTTTATATCTTGCTCATATTTTTCTATCTTATCTGGATAAGTTGATAAAATAAGATTTTGTTTATAACTTAGCTTTTTTCCTTGTTTTTGTTTTGTGATTTTTTGCTCATCATCTTTATATTCTTTTATCTCACGCATTTCACTAAGTAGCTCTAAATACTCACTATAATTCATAGTCTCAATGCTGATTTTACCATCTTCAAAAGCAAAAAGTTTACTTGAGAGTTTATCTACAAAATACCTATCATGACTTACAAAAAGCAAAGCTCCCTCAAAGTTCATCAGATACTCTTCAAGTATGTTTATAGTAGCTATATCAAGGTCATTTGTTGGCTCATCTAAAATTAAAACTTCATACTCACGAGTAAAAAGCTTAGCAAGTGCTACTTTTGTCCGCTCCCCACCACTAAGTGAGCTAAGCTTATATGATAAATACTCTTCAGGAAATAAAAACTTTTTTAAATACCCATAAACATGCATATTTTTTCCATGCACTTGTATATGGTCGCCACCATTTGGGCAAAAATACTCAAGCAAACTCACATCAGCGTCATAGTTTTTACTCTGTGAAAAATACCCGATATTTATATCTGCATGTTTTATCACCCCGCTTGTAAGCTTTTCTTCACCTAAAAGACATTTTAAAAAGCTTGATTTTCCACATCCATTTTTACCTACTATGGCTATTTTTTCGCCTTGAAGTATCCTTACATCAAACCCATCAAAAAGCACTTTATCAGCGTATCTAAGCCCTGCATTTTCTAGTAAAAAAAGTTGCTTTTTGCGGTTTTGAGTAACTAGCTGTTGCTCTACTTTACCCGCTCTTAAAATCTCTATTTTAAGGCGGTTTAGTATGCCTGGATTTTTCTTAGCTTCTTCACGCATTTTAAAAATACGCTCTTTTCTTCCTTCATTTCGCTTAAGCCTTGCTTTTACACCACGCCTTAGCCACTCTTCTTCGCTTTTTAGCTGTTTTACAAGTGTTTCATGACTTTTTAGCATACTTTCAAGGAGTTTTTGTTTTTGCTCTAGGTAGCTAGAATACCCACCCTCAAAGCGTCTTAAAACCCCATTTTCTATCTCAAAGCAAACTGAAGCTACATTTTCTATAAAATACCTATCATGGCTTATAAAAACAACACACATCTTACTAGCCTTAAGATAGTTTTCCAAAAACTCACACATATGCACATCAAGGTGGTTTGTAGGCTCATCAAGTAGTAAAATATCTGGGTTTTTAAGTAGCAGTGTTGCAAGCATCACGCGTCTTAGTTCCCCGCCACTAAGAGTGTTTGCACTACGACACATAAACTCTTCTAAACTAAACTCATGAACGATTTTTTTTATCTTTGTATCTATGCTCCACGCGTCTTTGCTTTCTATCCTATCGCTTAGCTGGGATTGCAAGCTTAAAAGCTCTTTGTTTGTTGGGTTTTGTGCTATTTGTTCGTTGATTTTTTCGTATTCTTTAAGTAATGAAAAAATCTCTTTTAGCTCATCTTTGATAACTTCTTCTACGCTTAGATTTAAGTCTATTTTTGGCTCTTGATTTAGCATTGATATGCTTATGTCGTTTTTGATTATCACTCTTCCGCTGTCTTGATTTAGCTCGTTTGTGATGATTTTAAGTAGGCTTGATTTGCCTTGTCCGTTTTTACCAATGATTGCTATTTTGTCGTTTTGGTGGATAGAAAAACTGACATTTTCAAGTATGGTTTTTGTGCTAAATTTTTTACATATATCAATACAATCAACTAACAATTATAAGCCTTTTTGTGAAGTTAAAAAGGCTTATTTTATACAAAAACATTTAAAACTATTTTACATTGACGTCAAAATAAATATCAACTTCACCCCAAGTTTTTTTGCCATGAAGTGCTGAGATTTGCTTATCTGTTGATAGCGCTTCGTATGATTTTGCTAGATTAAAATCTTTGCTCATATCAATGGTTGCAGATACTTTTAATTTGCCATTTGCTACTTCGTATTTTACAGGTATATCTTGTGTAACTTTGTTAAAAGTAAGCTTTGCTTTACCATCTCCGCTACTTTCACCACCTTTGATACCGCTAAAAATAACGCTTATTTTACTATCATCTAAATTTGCGTTAAATGTTCTATGGATATTTTTATCTCTTGTTTTATCCTTTGTGCTTTCATTGTCAAAATCAAGACTTATTTTAGCACCTTCAAGTATGTCTTTTACGCTACCTTCTGTTTTTTTAAACTCATACTTGCCGTTTTGTATCTCACCAGATACACCTAATTTTTTAGATAGTTTATAGCCTATAAAATGAGAATTTGCACTAGAACTATCTATACTAAGTGCAAAAGCACTAGAACCTAAAGCACATACAAGTGCTGCACAAATTGAAAATTTTTTCATTTTTTCTCCTTCAGTGATAACAATTATTAATATTATCTCAAGTTGGATTTAAAATAATATAAAATTTCGTTTGTTTATACTTAAAACTTTAAAAATTAGCTTTTATTTGACCTATACAAAACAAACGAAATTTATTTAAAATACATTCTAAAAAACCTTGATTTACATAAAATAATATGTTTTTTAATTTATTTTTACTAAAATATGGGGATTATTTTCAAAAAAAAGTTAAGGATTAATTGTGGATTTAACTAGTGTTCTTGGAATGGCTTTGGCGCTTACTTCCATATGTGTTGGGGATATTTTAGAGGGTGGTAACCCACTGCATCTTATACACATATCATCAGTTCTTATCGTTTTGCCTACGGCGTTTTTCTCAACTATGGTTGCTACAAATAAATACTATATAAAAGGTGCTTTTAGAGAGCTAAAGATAGTTTTTAAAGGTAGTGGAGTGAATTTTCAAGCTAGAGTAGACCAATTAGTAGAATTTGCTTCAATTGCTAGAAAAGATGGGCTTTTAGCACTTGAACCAAAAGTAGCGGAAATAGATAATGCTTGTTTAAAATCTGCTATGATGATGATGGTTGACGGTAAAGATGTAGAAGAGATAAAAGAAAGTATGGAAATAGACATAGAACATTCTGAAACATATTATGATGAGTGTCGTGAGTTTTTCTGTCGTGTTGGCGAGTCTTGTCCTACATTTGGGCTTGTTGGAGCGGTGTGCGGACTTATGCTTGCACTTCAACTACTAGATGACCCACAAGCTATGGCTATGGGTATTGCGGGTGCGTTTACAGCGACTGTTACGGGGATTTATTGTTGTTATGGAGTGTTTGTTCCTTGGGGAAATAAAATCAAAGGTAATGGACATGATTTGATAATGGAAAAAGAACTTATGATGGCTGGTGTTGTAGGTATAGCAGAAGGTGCTAACCCAAGAGATTTGGAGCAAAAACTATTTTTATATATGCCTCATGGTGTTGTTCCTAAATCACAATTTGGTGAATAATCATGGCTAAAAAGAAAAAATGTCCGCCAATTCCAGCGTGTGAAAAATGGGCTGTTCCGCTTGCGGACTTTTTCTCGCTTTTGCTAGCACTTTTTATCGCACTTTATGCTATCGCTTCTGTAAATTTGGGTAAATCCGATGCGGCGGGGGCACTTAAAGAAGAGTTTGTAAAAATCTTTGATTTTCCAAAAACACAAGCAGTGCAAAAAGATATGAAAAAAGATAAGTCAAAAGCAGAAGCAAAAAACAAAGAAGATGATGCCTTAGAGATACTTAAAGCAGCAAATCAAGCACAACAAGAAGAGCTTGAAAAACTTCGTGCATTACTAGACCAAAATGAAAATAACTTTTATTTAAATCTACCTACGGCTGTTTATTTTGACCAAGATGCACACAATATAAAAAACCTTGATGATGAAATGTTTTTAAAAAGAATTGCTATGATAATCAAGCAAATTGGAAAAATGGCAAATGTAGAGATACGCGGATATAGTGATAATTCACAAAACTACATAAAAAGCTTTGACATTTCAAACAAAAGAGCTAGCGAGGTAATGTACTTTTTGGTAAAAGAAGGGGTCAATCCTAAGCAAATTACCATAAAAAGCTTTGGTCAAAACAATCCAAAATTTAGCAACACAAGTGATGATAGGATTAGAAATAACCGTGTAGAAATATACTTTAGCACAGATATAAATGATATCAAAACACAAAAACACATACTTGATAGCATAGAAAATACTTTTAAGTAAGATTGAGTAAAAGCTTGAATTGAAAAGCTTTTTAAAAAAATGGGGGGGGGTAAATCATAAAATCAATATAAAAAGTTCATTGCTATAT
>CAZYDK010000044.1:0-10290 GCA_964646025.1 uncultured Campylobacteraceae bacterium
GTTGTGTCCATTTTGTAAAAAAATATTGATTTAAAAAGATGATGTAAAACAAACGAAATTTATAAGCCTATACTAAATTTCGTTTGTTTGGAGGGTTTTATTAGTCGTTAAATTCTTCTGGATGGTCTAATGCGTATTGAAATTTTTGCATATCAATTTGCTTATCCCAAATAGCAACGATTAAACATGCTACTGAGTTTCCACATAAGTTTCCACAGGCACGCATTTCAGACATAAACTTATCAACACCAAGAAGTAAAGATATAGCTATAGCAGGCAACACATCTCCTAGTGTCATACCAGCACCAAGTTCATTAAGCTGCATATTACTAAGTGCTCCAAGTGTAGCACCTAAAACTATAAATCCTGAACCTGTTACACCAACAGCACCTTTACTAGCTATCATAAGAACGATTAATATACTTATTTCATGACCTAAAGTTAAAGGAACATTAAACGCTTGAGCTAAAAAAATTAAACTCATGGCTAGATATATATTTGTACAGTCTAAGTTAAAGCTATATCCCGTAGGTAGTACTAGACCAACAGTAGATTTATCTATACCTGCTTTTTCTAGTTTTTTCATAAGTATAGGCAAAGCAGACTCACTTGAGCTAGTCGCAAAAACAACTATAACTTCCTTAAAAATAAATCTCATAAACTTAAATATATTTACCTTTGCCATATAGCAAATAATTCCTAAAACCCCAAATATAAATACAAGACAAGATACAAGCATAACAACAAGCAAGTAGCCAAGATTAATAAGTGGAGCAAGTCCATATGTAGCAACCATACTTGCTATAGCACCAAATGCAGCTAGCGGGCTAAAATACATTATAATTTGAAGTATTTTAAACAAGAAGTTTTGAAAAATCTCAAGAGCTTTTTGTATATAAGCCTTATCTTCATCTCTCATCAAAGCCACTATAAAAGCAGTTATCATAGCAATAACTAAAACTTGAATTGTTTTACCATTTGTAAATGGACTAAAAATATCTGTAGGCCAAGCATCATGTAAAATATGCATGATTTCATTTTTTGCACTGATTTCTGTGTTAGCACCTTGCTCTGCGTATTTTGCAACCTTATCAACCTGACTTTGGTCTAGTTTATCAACAGTCATATTCATACCTGCACCAGGTTTCATAACATTTGCCATAAAAATACCAATAGCAAGAGCTATCGTACTTACAACCTCAAAATAAATCAAAGCCTTAATTCCAAGACTTCCAAGTTTTTTTAGATTTTCAAGCCCTATAATCCCAAGAACTATAGTTGTAAATATAATAGGACCTATAAGAAGCTTTAACGCTTTTATAAAATCTTGAGCAAAAACAACACTTTTTTTAGATAAATCTTCATTGATATTTCCAAAAATTACGCCTAGCACAATACCTAATATAACCCAAAATACAAGGCTTTTTAAACACTTTTTAACCATATAAACCTTTCAAAATAATTTAAGACAAGGATTAATAGTATCAAAAATCAAACTTGTTTTTAAATTGATTTGATAAAATTATCATCTGTATTTTTAATACAGTTACAAAAATACACATAAAGGATAACAATGATAACAAGTCTTAGAATAGATGAGATAAATTTAAACGATGTCAATTTAATTGATATACGCACAAAAGAAGAAGTTGATGCGGGAATGATAAAAGGAGCTTTAAGAGCTTGTTTAGAAAAAAGGGAAGATTTTAATGCTGATTTTTTTAAAAAAATCATTTCTAATCAAATCGACCCAAACAAAAAAATAGCACTAATATGCGAAAGCGGAAACAGAAGTATGGTAATGGCTAAAATTTTAGATGAAACTGGCATGGATGTAATCAATGTAATGGGCGGTATGAGCTACGCAAGAATGTGCGATAATATAGAGATAATCTAAGATATTTTTATAATAACTACGCTTGAAATAATTATGGATAATTAAAAAGACTTTAAGAATTATTATCATAACATTAGATTTTAATAACAAAAATCATATTTATATTGATTGTATTGTTATTATCATTTTACTTTATAGAAAGCGTAGTTTAAATGTTTAAAAAGATTGTAATTTTTTTATTTATTGGTTTATTTAGCTCATATTTATATGCTAGAGATGATATTGATTATTTTCAAGAAGCAAAAATCATCAAAGAAAAATTATATAAAAGTATAGAATTATACAAAAATGGAGATGCTAACGCAGCTAGAGCTTTAGCTAGCGAGGCTTATTTTAGCCACTTTGAAAACATGGAAGGGCCAATCGGCAGAAATATCGGTCGCAAAGGCTACTTCATGGAAAGAAAATTTACAAACCTAAGAAGCTACTATGGTAGCGGTGCAAAAATAAGCAAGATTGAAGCTTTGGTAGATGGGCTTGTGTTTGATTTAGATGAAGTTACACCTATAATTCAAAGCGGATTTAGACTTAAAGCGGAAGCAAGTGATTTAAACTATGACAAAGAAGCAGCCGCTCAAAATGCTATAAAAGAAGAAGAAAAGCGTCGTGCTGAAGCTTTAGCTATGTTTGGTATGGATGAGAGCGAGGCTTTACAAATTAGCTCAAACAAAAGCGAAAATCTAGTAAGACAAAAAGATGATAATTTTGACGCAATGGCTAGTTTTCAAGAAGCATCAAGCCTAAACCCAAAATTACAATACCTACATGACCAAATAAGCGATAGTTTTGATGAAATCATAAAGCTATATAAAGACGGCAAAAGCACAGAAGCAGCCGACCTTTTAAAAGATGTAAGAGAGATTTACTACATTAGAAGTGACCTTGAAGTAGCAGTAAATTCTATAAAAAATATCAATATGCGTTCTAAGCTAAGGTCTCTTGGTATGAAAATAAGAAAAAACGAGCTTAAAGAAAACGAGCTAAGAAACATTTGCGAAGAGTATCTTGATGAGATTTACACTATCTTACCAAAACTAAGCGATACTCAAATCAAGTCTTTAAAATTAGCTGATTATAAAGAAGAGAGCAAAACAAAAGACTATAAAAAAGTGGCAGATGATATCAAAGTATCAACAGGTAGAATTTTAAATGCATATGAAAGTGCTTTACTAGAATACAAAAAAGCAGAAGAAGAGTATGCAAAAACAAACCCAAAAATGCTAGAAAGATATAAAAACAAAATCTTTTCAAAAATCATTATGCAAATACAAGATTTATACCTAGAAACTTTTGAAGCAAGTGGAATGGAAAGTAAAATAGGTGCTGTTGATGTAAATGTAAAACTAAACATAGAAGCTAAGTTTAGCAAAGCTGTTTCTATCATAAATGCAGCTAAATCTAAAGATGAGTTAGGCTCTACATTTAACGAATTAAACAAACTAATAGATGATATTTTAGATAAAATCAGCGATACATCACCTTTAATGCTGTTTATCACATCTTTAACAATTATTTTAAGAGAAGGTTTAGAAGCCCTTATAATAGTTGTTGCGATTATATCTTACATAATACAAAGCGGAAACAAAAACAGACTAAATATAGCTTACTCCGCCCTTATTACAGGTATAGTTGCTAGTTTTATAACAGCTTTTGCGGTTAGTTATATAATGGGAGCTAAAGCTGGAGAAAGTAGAGAGCTTATAGAAGGCTATACTATGCTTATTGCTGTTGCCTTGCTTTTTTATGTTGGCTTTTGGCTTTTATCAAACTCTCACAACAAAAAATATACACAAGCTTTACATTCTAAAGCTTATCAAGCTATAGAAAGTGGCTCTGCAAAAACCTTATGGCTAACTGTGTTTTTAGCTGTATTTAGAGAAGGCGCTGAGACTATATTGTTTTATCAAGCTTTACTTTTTGACGCTGGAACATCTGCTGAACAAATGTCTGTGTTTGGCGGTCTTGGTGTTGGTATCGTTATATTAGTAGTGCTTTACTTTTTACTAAAAGCTGGTGCTGTTAAGATACCTATTAAACAATTTTTCCTTATCACATCATATATTATATTTTATATGTGTTTTGTGTTTACGGGTAAGGGAATTATGGAACTTGTTGAAGGAAAGGTGTTTATACCTCATCAATTTATCATTAATTTTGAGCCTATTGTGTGGCTTGGCTTACACCCATACTATGAAAGCCTTGTTCCGCAAATGATTATATTATTATCTTTAATCATAGGTATTGTAGCAATGAATAGGCATTATAAAAAACAAAGGTTGTAAAATTTTAATAACAACAAATTATATTAAGGAGCATTTATGAAAAAGACACTTTTAAGTTTAAGTGCAGTTGCATTTTTAGCGTCTAGTGCTTTTGCTGGTGAAGTAGAAATTCCTACAATAGACGGCAAAGAAGCACATGAAATTCACGGTATGGAAATAGCTGCTGTTTATCTACAGCCTATTGAAATGGAGCCAAGAGGTATAGATAGAGCTGCAAGTCTATCAGATATCCACTTAGAAGCTGATATACACGCTTTAAAAGAAAACCCAAATGGTTTTCCAGAAGGTTTTTGGATGCCTTATCTAACAGTTGCTTACAAGCTAGTAAACTTAGATAAAAAAGGTTGCCAACAAGTAGGAACAATGATGCCTATGGTTGCTGATGATGGTCCACATTATGGTTCAAACCTTAAAATGGAATGCGGTGTTGGAACATACGAACTAACATTTAAAATAGACAACCCAGAAAAACAAGGTTTTGGTCGCCATGTTGACAAAGAAACAGGTGTTGGCAAATGGTTTAAACCTTTTGAAGTTAAATACAAATTCAAATACACAGGAACTCCTGAGAAGTAAAACTTAGCCCGTATTTTACGGGCTTTTTTTAAGGTATGTAATGTCAATTTATTTTATACATTTGTTAAAAGAAATTTTATGTATTAGTATTTTTGGAGCAATCTTTTCAAAAAACACAAAATTAAAAAATATTTTAGTAAGTTTTTTTCTTGGTTATATATTTGCTTATTTAGGTTTTTTTATAGCTAAAGAACATCTAGTTATCAATCAAATTACTTTTTTTGCAAATATTTTAATCCTAGCATTATTTTTTATAAGCATTATATTTTTGTTTAATGTAAATTTCGTTTGTTTAAGATATATTATATGCTTTTTGTTTGCTTTTGCGTATTTTATTAGATACTTTAAGCTATCGCAAGGATTTTCGGTATTTAGCACTAGTTTTTTAGACAATGAAGCCATATTATCTTTTACATTCATAATACTAGCTGTCATTTTTGCAATCGTTTTATTTTTCATCATCAATTTTGCAAAAAAATACAACAAAAAATTTACTATTATATTTTCTTCTTTATTTATTTTTATAGGCGTAAATATTGTTTTAGGTGATATTTTACTACACTTAGAAAAATACAACTTAATGGATAGAATTTTAGCCTTAGTTTGGGATAATCAAGATTTCATATCATCAGTTGATAGCAAAATCATCACATACATATCAAAGGTAGAAGAGTTTTATAATACATGGTATATTTATTCTTTATTTATACTGATTTTAATTTTAGGACTAAATGCTTTTAGAAAAAAAATCAAAAATCTAAGCAAAAAGAATTTATTTGACATAGAATATAGAAAAAATATATCTCATAATGAGCTTTTAGGGAAAAACATAGCCACTTTGGTATTTGTTTTAGCTGTATCTTCTTGTATATCTTTGTATTTTGATAAAGTTGAATCAAAACCAATGGAGCTAAGCCCTGCAAAAACTCCTATAGAAGATAATGGATATTTTGTTTTTGATGTTGCTGAGTTTAGGGATAATGATTTACACAGATACGCTTATGTAAGCCCTAGCGGTAAGAGAATAAGATTTTTTATAATAAATAGATTTGAAGATAAAGACTCTCCAACCGTTGTGTTAGACGCTTGTAATATATGCGGAGATATGGGATATGTGTTAAAAGACAATGAAGTTATATGCGTAGCGTGTGGAGTTAGGATTTTTAGACCTTCAATAGGTAAAAAAAGCGGTTGCAACCCTGTTCCAGTAGAAAATGTAATCATCAAAGATGAAAAAGTCTATGTGCCAGTATCAGAGATAATAGCTAGTGAAAACTACTTTAGCGAGATTGTGCCTGTTGAAGTAACTGACCCTGTAGATGGTAGCAAGTTTTACAACAAAGACGCAAAAGAAGAATACCAATATAACGGGCTTATGTATTATTTTAAAAATGAAGAAAATTTAGAAAAATTCAAACAAGACCCAACTAGATACATAAAAAGCGAAGTATCTGGAAAATTTATAATCAAAAATCAAGCTGGTAGTGAGGCAAACAATGATTGGTAAAATAATTATAAAATCACTAAAAGGCAACAAAGCACAAAAAAGCTTAAGTTTTCTTACTATAGCTTTAGCAAGTATTTTAATCTCAACAATGCTAAACATAACACTAGGCATTTCAAACGAAGTTACAAAAGAATTAAGAAGTTATGGCTCAAACATCGTTGTTTTACCAAACGGAAGCAGCCTTAGCATAGAAGTTGGAGATAAAACATACACTCCTTTAAAAAACACTGATTATCTTGATGAAAGCAACATTTACACCATAAAAGAGATTTTTTGGCGTAACAACATAACCGCATTTGCTCCGTTTTTAGATGTAAAAGTATCACTAAATGATAACATCACAGCTACTTTAGTAGGAACTTACTTTGCTAAAAATGTGCCAATTGATGGAGAAAGCGACTACACAACTGGTGTTTTAAGCTTGTTTTATTTTTGGAAATTTGAAGGCAAAGCAGCTACCGATGATAGTTTAACAGAAGTAAATATCGGGCGTGGTTTAGCAAATAAATACAATTTAAAGCTAGATGATACGATAAAAATTAATGATTATGAAGTAAAAATCGTTGGCATTGTTGACTTTGCAGGAGAATATGATGATAAAATCATATCAAGCTTAAAATTTGCACAAAAAATCTTAGGTAAAGATAATGTTTATTCAAAAGCAGAGGTATCTGCTCTAACAATCCCAAATGATGATTTGTCACAAAAAGCAAGACACGATTTAAGTAGCTTAGATAGTCTTGAGCAAGATAAATGGTATTGTTCTGCTTATGCTGATACAATTGCTTATCAAATCAACGAAGATTACAAAGGAGCAAATGCAAAAGTTTTAACAAAAGTTGCAGACGCAGAAAGTAAAGTTACACAAAAAATACAATCTTTAATGGCTGTTATTAGCATTATTTGTTTAGTTGTTGCCAGTATAGCTATAGCTTCGCTTATGAGTTCTGATATATTTAGACGCAAAAAAGAAATCGGACTTTTAAAAGCACTTGGTGCAAATAATTTACAAATATATATAATTTTTGCAGGAGAAAGCATTATAGTGTCAATTTTTGGTGCTATTTTTGGCGTAGTGTGCGGACTTTTGATATCTGAAATCATAGCTTATAGTATTTTTTCACATATGGTGCCTATAAACTTTATAATCTTTCCTATCGCTATAGTATTTTCAGTGCTAATTTCTGTTTTAGGGGCGTTTTTATCTATGCGTTCTGTTGTATCATTTTTACCTGCTGAGGTGCTTTATGGTAGAAAGTAATTTTAACTTTTTTAAAAAACAAATACTAAATAGTATTAAATTTTCGTTCCAAAGGTCGCTAATTATTATCCTAGCTATATTTATCGGAGCTATGGTAAGCTCATCATTTTTAAATATATATTTTGATATTGACTCGAAAATGAGTAAAGAATTAAAAGCTTATGGAGCAAACTTTACCATATCGCCACCAAAAGATGGAGAATATCTTAACTACAAAGACTACCAAGATGTATTAAGCAAGATACCTGATATAAGCTTGAGTGCTTCTAGTGCTTTTTTATATGGAACTTTTAACTTTGGTTCTACGGTTGGTATAGCTGTTGGAGTTGAGTTAGATGGATTTAAAGAGCTAAAACCATTTATTGTAACAAAAAATGATACAAGTTTTAACCCAAATGATTTTGATAATGATGATGTAGCATATATAGGGGTTGATTTAGCAAACATACTTGAAATAAACCGAGCAGGACAACAAATACAAGTCTTTAACGAAAAAAACGGAAATAAAAAAACACTAACAATATACGCAATCATATCTTCTGGAGATGAGTTAGACGGACTTTTGATAACAAGTCTTAAAAATGTTCAAGAATTATTAGGGGGTGATAATGTTATTGATTATGCGAACGCTATTGTTGATGGGGATTTTGATGAAGTAAAAGAACTAGCAGAAAATATAAGTAATGATAAAGCAAAAGCTAGTGTCATCACGCTTGTATCTTTATCAGAAGGTATAATCTTAGAAAAAATCAAAGGCTTAATGGCACTTGTTGGGATAATCATTTTGATTATAAGCTCTACAAGTGTAAATACAACGCTAAGCTCAATCATACTTGCACGCAAGAAAGAAATAGCACTACACATGGCGCTTGGAGCATCTAAAAAAAGTATTTTAAAGCTTTTTGGTTGGGAAAGTTTTATACTAGCTTTTATATCTAGTTTAGCTGGTGCTATTTGTGGATACTTTTTTTCTTTATTTTTAGGAAAAATTGTTTTTGATGCTAGTATAGGATTTAGATTTTTATCTATAATACTTGGTGTGCTTTGTAGTATGATTTGCTCTTTTGTAGCTGCGTATTTTCCTATAAAAAAAGCACTTGATATAGATGTTGCTGACAATTTAAGAGGTGAATGATGAAACAAATAATAAGCGTAAAAAATTTACATAAAAGTTTTGATAAAGCTCATGTTTTAAAAGGAATTAGCTTTGATGTAAATGAAGGAGAATGGGTTAGTATAGTAGGTAAAAGCGGTAGCGGTAAAACAACGCTTTTAAATATACTTTCATTAATGGATAGTTTAAGTGATGGTAGCTATATGCTAGATGGTGTTGAAGCGGGTCATATAAACGAAGAAGATAAGCTTAAAATCCGCCGTGAAAAAATCGGACTTATTTTTCAACAATTTCACCTAATCCCATACCTAAATGTCCTTGATAATGTGATGTTAGCTCAATATTATCACTCAAGCACAGATGAAGAAGACGCTATAGAAATACTTAAAAAAGTAGGACTTGAAGATAGGATAAACCACTTACCTAGTGAGCTTAGTGGCGGACAACAACAACGCCTTTGTATCGCTAGGTCGCTTATAAACAATCCTAGTATTTTACTAGCTGATGAGCCTACGGGAAACCTTGATGAAGAAAATGGCAATATAGTTTTAGAAATCTTTAAAAACCTAAAAAAAGAAGGCAAAACTATAGTTTTAATCACCCATAACCCAGAATTAGCAGAATATGCGGATAAAATTATCACGATAAAAGACGGACTTATAGAAAATATCAAAGTTAAATAATGAGAATTATTTTTTATATATTAAGTGTTTTTAGTCTAGTTTTTATAGGATGTGGTGATGATATAGGCACTAAAATTGGTCAAAAATCACCACAAATAAACGCAAAAACAACAAATGGCGAAAAAATCAAGCTAAAAGGTAGTGGAGTAGAAATCGTGCTTTTTTGGGAAAGCGGTTGTGCTGGTTGTATAAGTGCAATACCACACCTTGAAGAGTTTTTGCTAGAGCATAAAGCTTTGGTTTATGCGGTAAATTCAATCAATAAAAAAGAAATTATCAAAAAATTTCAAAATGAAAATAATTTTTCAAACATAAAGATACTAGAAGATACGCTAAATATATCTTGGGATAATTATGGGGTAAATTTTGTGCCTTCTATGTTTGTCATAAAAGACGGAATAATCGTTGATAAGATTTTAGGAGATAGGACTTGGAACTATATAAAACCAAAGCTTTTGCCCTACTTTTAGTGCTATTTTTATCGTGTGGGTGCAGTAGTGATGATGGATTTTTGGCGTTAAATAGCAAAGAAAAGATATTTTTAAAATACGACTCAAAAGAAAAAGCTTTAAAAGGTTTTGATGAACCTTTTTTGATATTTTTTTACTCATCTACTTGTGGATACTGCACAGAGCAAGCAAAGTATTTAAAAGAGCTTGAAAACACAGGATTTAAGATGTTAGCGGTAATTGGAGATAAACCAAAATACACACAAGCTTTAAAGCACACGCATGGTTTAAATATACCGATAATTTATGAGTATAAAGATGTAAATTATCTATCAAATGCGGTTGGTGGGGTAAGTGGAGTGCCTGTAATTGTGTTTTTTGATAAGCAAGGCAATGTGGTTCAAAGATACAACGGACTAGTCAGCTTAAAAAGGCTCAAACAAACGAAATTTAACCTAAGTTCATAAATTTCGTTTGTTTACAAAGTAGTTTAAAATCAAAATCAATCCATAATTTTCAAA
>CAZYDK010000045.1:0-9922 GCA_964646025.1 uncultured Campylobacteraceae bacterium
ATAAATTTCGTTTGTTTGGGTGATATGAAGTTTTTTAAAAGTTTAAAAGATATTGAGATTGTTAAGTTTAAAAAATGTTACAAAAGTTGTAATAGTCATTGCTGTGGCAAGGACAACATACTACCTATGCTAGAAGCTGAATTTTTAGCTATAAAAGAAAACATTAGCCCCTTAACGCTTGATTATTTTTACAAAGATTTAAAGTTAAAATGTGGCGTAAAAATCAAAATATATTTTATAAAATGCGATAAATTAGGACTATGCTTAAACCATCAAAACAGACCGCTTGTTTGCAAACTATATCCATACTTTCCAATCATTGATGAAAATGCAAATCTTTTAGGCGTTAGAGAAATTAGTTTTTATGACTTGTTTTATAAAAACGATAAAAACCACCCATGCACTCTAGTTAATACCCACAAAAAAGAACTTTTAGCGATGTATTATCAAAACATAAAACAAATTTTAAATGAACCGATTATGATTTTTGTTTTTATGGCTTTAGAAATTTTGACTAATTATCTTCAAAATTATGTAAAAAACAAACATAAGAATGTAGATTTTGATAAACTAAACAAAGATATGAAAAAAGATTTTTTTGCAAAAAATGATATTTTTATAGCACTTAAAGATAGTAGCTTTCAAAACGACATCAACAACCTTTATCTAAAGCTAGAAAAACTATATAAACAAGATTTATCAAAGCATTTTTCAAAATAATTTTAAACCAAAGCTTTGTTTTGCCACTTTTTGCTAAACCACCTAAAAGTATTACACATGCCACGCAAAAACTCATCTGCAAAAAAAGCAAGCCAAACACCAGTTAATGCATAATCATCCTTTAAGATATAAGCAAGTGGCACACTAACACCCCACATAAAAATTATCCCCATATAAAAAGGAAATCCCACATCTCCACTAGCTCTTAGGGCATTTACCATGACTATGTTAAATGTGCGTGAGCATTCTAAAAATATACTTACATAAAAAAGCGGCCTAATAATGCTCTTCAAACTATCATCAAAATGCACAAAATCAAGTATATATTCTCTTGTAAAAAACACCAAACTAAGACAAATTATAGTAAAAACAAGTCCATATCTAAGTGCTTTAAAAGTTTGTAAATATGCTTTTTGTGGTTCTTTTTTTCCAACTAATCTTCCAACTATTATCTCATTTGCCACGCTTATAGCACTACCCGCTGAAAAAATAAAAATACTTATTTGAAAAAACACAACATGAGCACTAAGATATAGTGTCCCAAGATTTGCAATTATGCTAAATATAACTAGATACTGAGCATTCCACAAAAACCCTTCACCGGCTGAAAAACCACCGATTTTTAAAATCTTTTTTAAAATCTTAAGTTTGATTTTATAAAACAAAGCAAAATAAAGCTTGAGCTTAAGCTTATACAAATAAATATACAAAAACCCAAACATACAAAACAAACGCCCAATAATGCTAGATATACCAACACCAAAAAGACCAAGCTTAGCAAACCCCAAAAAGCCATATAAAAAACAAGCGTTAAAAAACACACAAATAACATTCATAGCTAAAGATATGAGCATAAGTTCTTTTGCTTTGCCATAAGTTCTAATCGTAGATGATAAAATCATACAAAAACTATCACAAAGTATCACAAATGATATGGCTTTTAGGTATATTATGCTGTGTGGCAGTATTTCATCTGGAACATTTAGCATTACAAGTAAAACTTTTGCACCAAAAAAAGCTAGTAAAAAACAAATTATCCCCACCAAAAAGTTAAAAATCATTGCTATATGAACGGCTCTTATGGCTAAGTTTTTATTGTTTGCTCCAAGCGCTTGAGATAAAAGCACACTACAACCAACAGATAAAAATGAAAGCATGGTGCCAGTTATTATAAAAATCTGATTTGCACCGCTTAAAGCCCCTAAAAGCTTTGTGTCATAAGCACTTATCATATAAGTATTTATAAACACAGCCCCAAAGCGTAGCATCATTTCTAAATATATATTTAAAGCAAGTTTTTTAAGGCTTAATTCTTTTATATTTTGCATTATTTACCTTGTAAATTGTAGATATGTAATTGTAATACAAATAAATTAAAAAATGACAAAATGATAAATATTTTGATAAAAACAATCAATATTTACAAATTTCGTTTATTTAGCTCAAAATAGCATTAAATTATCCACAAAACATCACAAACAAACGAAATTTACAATAAAACAAAGATATTTATAGTGTTATCTTCTATAACTTTTTGATGAATAAGCTTTAGATTTAGATTTGTGTTTTGAATTAGCTTTCCTTCTTTTAGCTTATGATTTTGAATTATCATCAAATAATCTATCTTATCTTTATGTAGATTTAAAAACTTCTCTCCACCTTCCATTAAAACAAGTTTATTTTTAAGCTCAGGCAATACCATTCCACCACTAACAACTCTGTTTTCAACTTTAAAAAAAGGTAGCGTTTTAGGCAAAGCATCAAAATCTCTTGTATGCACGAAAATATCTGGATTTTTATAATTATTTGCATGTCTAGTATCTAGTATAGGTTTATCAAACCTAGCCGTATCTCCGCCTATGATGAGCAAATCAACATTTTGTCTAATTTTGTGAGTATAAATATCTACTTGATGATTTGTGATTTTGCCATTATAAGCACCATTTAGTGAAGTTGCTAGTTTAAAAATCACAGCACCGCCATCTAAAAAAGGTTTAGCAAGATAATAAGCTTCTTCTTTTAAAACACCGCTTTTTACAATCAAACCATTTAAAATCTCACTACTTTTTATCTTTAACCTTTCATCATCTAGTGCATACACAACTTTTTTAAAACCTAATTTTTTGATAAGGTCTGCACAAGGCGGGGTTTTACCATGATGAGTGCAAGGAGAAAGCGTTACATAAATACTACCGCCTAAAAAAAGATTATTATGATTTTTTAAAGCGTATTCATAGCCAAGCTTTGCATCATCAATCCTTACATTTAACGCATCTAAAATAGCGTTTAATTCTGCATGAGCTTGTCCGTATTTTTGATGAGCTGCAATGGAGAGAATTTTATCATTTTTATCAAGCACCACACACCCTACAGCTGGGTTTTTGTATGTTAAAAATTGATAATCCCAAGCTTTTTTTATAGCTAGTTGCATATAAAACTCATCGTTCATTTTTTTCTCCTTTTGCATTCACTAAAATGTATATTATAACAGAGCATATAACACAAATACCACCAAAAATAGTCTCTATGCTTAACCTTTCTTTTAAAAACAAAAAAGCAAAAATAGGAGCGATAATGCTTTCTAAAACTAGCAAAAGCCCTATTTCTGCTGCTAAAAGATAGTTTGAGCCTTTTGCTATAAAAATCCTTGATATAGGCGTTACAAACGCTCCCATCAAAAAAGCATAAAATATATAATCTATGCTTTGTATATGTTCTAAGCTAACAAAACCAAAACTAATAACCACACTTAAAAAACTAGAGTATATGATACAAGTATTTTTATTTATACTACTATCCATAGCACAAAGCAAAACAAAGTAAGAAGAAAAGCTAAAAAGCGATACAAATGTAAATATAAGTCCTGTAAAATTATCAAAACTTACATCATTTACTACCATAAATATCCCAAAAAGAGTTATAAAAGCACACAAAAAAATCACTTTTGGGGTTTTGACCTTAAAAAATATCAAAGAAAACAAAGCACAAATAAGCGGAGATGAAGACATTATAAAAATCACACTTCCGACACTAAGGTATTTTACAGCGATAATAAAACCAAAATTTGATGAAGCGCCAAGCAAACCAGCAATTAGCATTTTTTTATCTTTTGGGATTAAAAAATTAAGATTTTTGTTTTTTATCAGCTCGTGCAAAAATACACTTAAGCATAAAAAAATATTGAAAAAAAATACAAAATTATAAGCATTTAATGGACTTTTTTTAATTATCAAAGTTTCAAACGACATAAATAAAACTCCAATAAAAGTTAAAGCAAATCCCTTTTTATTCATTTTAAACCTTTTTTTACATTTATTATATAATAATAAAAGACTTATAATTATAAAAAAGGTTTAGTTTTGAAAAAGATAATTTTGCTTTTTTTATGTATATTTTTGAACGCTAAAAGCCTAGATGAGCTGATTTTAAAATCTCAAAATAATGAACTTATAAATATAAAACAAAATCAAACACTAGTGCAAACTTTAGAAAAAGAAAAAACAACAAGTAAATATATGCCAAAAATAAGCATAGAAGGTGGGTATTTAAGAACAGATTTAACAAAATTTATGACAGACCCAAATTACAACATAAATGCTGGTTTTGTAGTGGATTTGCTTATATATGATGGTGGTGCAAGAGAAGCAAACTTAGATATGCTAGAATCTAGCAAGACTTTAGCTAACCTTGATTTAAAGGATAGTAAAAACAAGTTAGCTTATGAGATTAGCATGTTGTATTTTACATATAATTCTTTAGCTACTTTACTAGAGTATAAAAAACAATACTCAAACTATCTTAAAAACTCTTATGAAATGGTAGAAAAACTAAATCAAGCTGGACTAAAACCATTTGATGAGTTAAAGGTTTTAGAAGCTAACTATCAACTAGCTTTAACAGATGAAAAAGAGTATGAAATAAAACTAAATGAAGTTTTACTAAACTTACAAAAACTCACAAAACAAGATAATATTTTTTTAGCAAATGACTCAACGCTAGAAGAGATAGATGATACAAGCAATAGCCTTTTACTACAAATGTTAAGCACAAAAATTGACATAGCAAAAACAAAAGTAAAATCATCTAAATCACATCATTTTCCTACAATTTTTTTACAAAACAAAACTATTTATCATATAAATGATTATGGTATAGATATGCCACACATTCCAATCCCACAAGTCGTGCAAATGCTTGAGCGTGTAGCAGAAGAAAATTTCAAAAAAAGAGCTTGGCACAATACTTTTATGATTGGTTTTAAGTATGATTTGTTTAGCTTTGGTGCAAACAGCAAGCAAACTCAAATTGATAAAATCAATCTTTTAAGCCTTCAAAATCAACTTGAGTTTGAAAAAAGAGCTTTAAGATTGGATAATGAAAACATAAAATCAAATCTAATCAATTTAAAAGAACAAATAAATGCAAATAAACTAAGAGTAGAAGCTTCTAGCTTAGCATTTAAGTCGGTAAATGAAAAATATAACGCAGGACTTATAAGCTATGTAGAATACCTAAACGCTTTAGAATTAAAGTTTAAAGCTAATGCAGCTTATGAACTTGCTAAATCAAAGTATGAGATAGCAAAAGCTAGATATTATTATATAAATGGTATTGATATTTTAGATAAGGTGAGATAATGAGATTTGTTTTTTTATGTGCATTATTTAGCGGGTGGTTATTTGGAGCAAATATTTATGCTAGTTATGATTGTGTGGCTAAAGATACGTCTTCTTTGGCATTACAAACAATGGGCATAGTAAAAAACATAAAAGTAAATGTAGGAGATAAGGTTAAAAAAGGACAACTTCTTTTAGAGCTTGATTATTCTTTAGAAAATACTCAACTTTTAAATGCAAAAGCAGATTTAAAACTAGCACAAATCGCAAAAGAACATGCAAAAAGCTCACTAAATAAATTTAATCAAGTAAAAAATGTAGTTGATAAACAAGCTTATGAAAATGTTTTGTTTGAGTATAACAAAGCAGAACAAAGCTATGAAAAAGCAAAGCTAAATATAAAGTATTACGAAGAACTTATAAGCAAAAAAAAGCTTTACGCACCATATGATGGAGTAATTAGTGCTAAGTTTATAAACAAAGCAGAAGGAGTTGGCGGAGTGGCTCAACCACTACTTCAAATCATATCTTCACCAAAATCAAAACTAATAATAAGCATAGATGATATACACATAAAAGATATAAAAGTTGGTCAAGTGTATAAATACAAAGTTGGTCAAACAGAAAAAGAAGCAAAAATTGACCTAATTTACCCAACAATAGATACTAAAAACAGAAAAGTTTTAGCAGAAGTATATGTAGATGGTGTTATCCCTGGTAGTTTTGGCGAGGGATATATAGTAGTTGGTAATTAAACATGTATAAACTAGCTATAAATAGACCTATAACAACTTTAATGTTGTTTTTATCGCTTGTGATTTTTGGTATTTTTTCGCTTTATTCTATGCCAATCAACCTTTATCCAAATGTAAAGATACCACTTATTAAAATCACAGCTCTATCAAGCGGGGATTTAGAGTATGTTAAAAACAGAGTTACAAAAGAGATAGAAAACGCAGTCAGCGATATAGAAGGTATAGAAACTATAGGTTCTAAGATTTTTAACAATCTAAGCGTAAGTGTGATTAAGTTTAAACTTGGAAAAGATTTAGAAATAGCAGCAAACGATATAAGAGAAAAGCTAGGGAAAATCAACCTAGAATACTCTCCAAGCATAGAAAAAATCTCAACCGATGCAAGTAGTGTTGTAAATATTTTTGTAAGCACAAAAAATGATGACAAAATCGCTTTAATGAGATTTGTAGATAAAGAGTTAGAGCCATATCTTAAAAGAGTTGATGGTGTGGGAAAGATAGAAAAAATAGGATTTTTAGAGCCTAGAATAAAAGTTGAGCTTGATTTAGCAACTTTAGAAAAATACCACATAAACTCTTATGATGTTATGCAAATTTTAAAATCACAAAATTTTAAAATCCCTCTTGGAAAGATAGAAAATAAGCAAGAAAAATATATTTTAAAAGGCACTTTTGATGCTAGTAGCATTGATGAGCTAAAAGATATTAGAATTATACCAGGGGTGTTTTTAAAAGATATAGCAGATGTGAGTGTTGGACTTAGCGATGAAAACTCATATGCTTTTTATGAAGGCAAAAGTGGAGTTATGCTTGAGATTTCAAAAGTAGAAAACACAAACGCTATAAAAGTCATAGAAAACATCAAAAATGCTTACAATAAAGCAAACGATAAATGGGGCAAAAACTATGATATGAGCATAGCTTTTGATAAAAGTGAAAATATATTAAAACACATACATCAAGTTAGATTTGATATGATTTTTGGTGTGTTTTTGACTATTGTGATAGTGTTTTTGTTTTTAAGAAGTGTTAGTGCGACAATCATAGCAAGTATTTCAATCCCAACATCTATAGTTGCTACATTTTTCTTAATTCATATTTTAGGTAACGACTTAAACAGACTTACACTAATAGCTCTAACACTTAGCATAGGGATTTTTATAGATGATGCTATAGTTGTCATAGAAAACATATCAAAATACATTCAAAAAGGTAAAGATAGTCTAAATGCTAGTTATGAAGCTATAAAAGATATAGGATTTAGCGTTCTTAGTATATCTGTTGTTTTACTATGTGTTTTTATACCTATATCATACATGAACTCTGTTCCAGGGTTATTTTTCAACACCCTTGGACTTAGCACAGCACTTGGGGTTATCATTTCATTTTTTGTATCAATGATGCTTATACCTAGTCTTAGTGCTAGATTTTTAAGTAGTGTTGAAAGTAATTTTTATCACAAAAGTGAAAAGTATTTTGTAGCATTAGAAGAAGGTTATGCAAAGATTTTAAACAAGATACTTAAATATAAAAAATCATTTGTGCTTCTTGTTTTTGTGATTTTTGCTGCTTGTGTTAGCCTAACCCCTAAGATAGGACTTAACTTCTTACCAATGGAAGATGATAGTGAAATCTTAGTAAATCTAAAATCAACAAAAAACATCACAATAGACACTATGAAAGATAAAGGAAAAGAAGTTTTATCAAAGCTTAAAAATTATGATGAGATAGAGTATGCGTATTTGCTTATAGGTTATGATGATAGCAAAGACTCTAAACTTGCCAAAATTTATGTCAAGCTAAAAAATCTCAACAAACGAAATTTAAGACAAGCAGCTTTTGTTCAAAAACTAAGAAATGAACTAAAGCTAGATGATGTAAAAATCAAAATCATAGAAGTTCCTAAATTTGAGGGTGCTGGAGTTGATGAGCCTGTTCAGTTTGTTTTACTTGGAGATGATATAAAAGAACTTAGAAAATCCTCACAAAAAACAAAAGAGCTTTTATCAAAAGATACAAGAATTGTTGATATAGATGACGATATGGACGCTTTAGAAGATGAGATAGTTTTTGAGCTTGATAAAGAAAAAGCAAAAAAACTAGGTGTAAATCCTTACGATGTGGCTATGGTTTTAAAAACAAGCTTTGATGATAACAAGCTTGGAAATCTAGATTATAACAATCTTAGTGATGATATAGTTTTAAGACTATCTAGCAAGTATAAAAAAGACATAAACACTCTTAACAAAATTGAAATTAAAAGTATGGACGGCACAATCATTGGACTAATGAGCATACTTCATATAAAAGAAAAACAAGATATATCAAATATAAACAGAACAGATAGACAAGATTCTATCAAAATCACAGCTGGAGTAAATGATATATCACTTGCAGAAGTTCAAAAGCTTTTAGAAGATAACAAAAACGATATTTTAGTAAATGGAGTTGATTATAAATTCTCAGGATTTATAGATATGCTGGGTGAGACAGTTGACGGCTTTGTGATGTCAATTGGTCTTGCTTGTTTGCTTATATATCTTGTTTTAGCTAGTTTATATGAGAGTTTGCTTCTTCCTTTTGTTGTTATGATATCTATGCCACTTGCATTTGCTGGTGCTTGTGTGGGACTTTTTATAACAGCAAATACATTTTCACTTTTTGTTTTGGTAGCACTCATTCTTCTTTTTGGTATGGTTGGAAAAAACGCTATCTTGCTTGTTGATGTTGCTAACAAACTTTGCGAAGAAGGTGTAAATAGCGATGAAGCACTAATCATAGCTGGTAAAAAAAGAATTAGAGCTATTTTGATGACTACGATAGCGATGATAGCGGCGATGTTGCCACTTGCTTTAAGCCATGGGGCAGGATATGAAGGAAACTCGCCAATGGCAATTAGCGTTATATACGGGCTTATAAGCTCTACTCTTTTGACACTTTTTGCTGTTCCTGCTATCTTTGGAGTAATATACAAAATAGATAGCAAAATAAAAAAGATATACAAAAGAGAAAAAATATAGATATATTAATGAAATTATGAGCTTAAAATTATAAAATAAACAATTATTTTTAAAAGGTACAAGATGTTAAAAGACAAGGTTATTAAAAGTGTTAGAACCCTACCACCACTAAATGAAAATATACAAAAAATTTATTCTATATGTTCTGATGAAAATAGTTCTTTAAAAGACTTATCTTTAGTTGTTGAAAAAGATTCTATGCTTACTGCAAACATTTTAAAATCTGCTAACTCTCCACTTTATGGTTTTAGTAGAGAAATCACAGATGTATCTCGTGCTATAAATCTTTTTGGTATGGCTACAATCAAAGGTTTTGCTATAGCAAGTGCTGCTAAAAATAGCTTTAAACTTAACCTTGAAGCATATGGGATTAGCGAGGGTGATTTTTTAAACATATCTACAGCATCAAACAACATAGCAGCAACTTGGCTTAAAGGCTGTCCTAAAGAAGTGGTAAATGTTGTCATTCCTGCGTCTTTTTTACTAGAGATAGGTAAAGTAGTTATCGCTAGTGAGCTTTATGCACACAATATGCATAAACAATTTTATGAAAAATTAAAAACAATCAACAACATCGATGACATTAAAAATTTAGAAATTGAAGTTGTTGGCATTAGCAACGAAGAAGTTGCGGCAAATATATTTGATAACTGGAAGCTAGATAGTGAGCTTGTTGATTCTATCTTATACTCACAAGACCCACAAAAAGCACCAGAACACCTACAAAATGGCTGTAAATACCTTCATGTTATAAAGCATCTTGCAAATATATTTGGCATATTTAAAGATTGTGATAAAGCTATATCTTTAT
>CAZYDK010000046.1:0-9905 GCA_964646025.1 uncultured Campylobacteraceae bacterium
AGTTTTTAAAAGCTCTATCTACAAGCTCGCAAATGCTATGGATTGCAAATATATGAAACTCTTGTATGCGTGGAGTATCTGTGCTTGGTGCTTTTATAAGCATATATGGGCTTAATTCTAGCTTTTTACTTGCTAAAAGCACACATTCACACCCCATATCTTTTGCTTTTTGCAAAGCTTTGATGACATTTTTGCTCGTTCCGCTTGTGCTTATTCCAAAAGCAACATCGCCACTATTTGCCAAAGCCTCAACTTGTCTAGCAAAAACTTCCTCATACCCATAGTCATTTCCTATAGCTGTAAGTGCCGATGTATCAGTGCTAAGAGCTAATCCTGCAAGACCTTTTCGTTCACACTTATATCTACCACTAAGCTCAGCCGCAAAATGCTGTGAGTCAGCCGCACTACCGCCATTTCCAAAAATCAGCACTTTTTTGCCGTTTTTTAAAGCATTTATAATGACATTTGCAACATTTAAAATATCATTTAAAAGCTCTTCATCTACACCATTAAAAGCATTTTTATGCTCGTTTAATTCATTTTTTAAAATCTCAATCATTGTTTTTCCTAATCTTTTCTATTGTTTTAGTGCTAGAATACCCATCTACAAAGTCCGCTAAAACCACTTTTTTAGCATACTCGCTCCCCACTACTTCTTTGCCTGCGTAATCTTTGCCTTTTACTAAAATATCGGGTTTTATAGCTTTTACAAGCTCAAGCGGTGTAAGTTCATCAAACACACAAACATAATCCACAAACTCAAGACTACTAAGCATTGCCGACCTTGTAAGCTCATCATTTACAGGTCTATCATCGCCTTTTAGGGCTTTTATACTAGAATCTGAGTTTAGCCCAACCACCAAAATCTTGCCTAAACTTTTAGCGTATTTAAGATAACTTAAATGTCCTAAATGTAGCAAATCAAAGCAACCATTTGTAAAAACGATACCGCTTTTTCCATCAAGTGCTTTTAAAAGCTCATCTTTGGTTTTTATCTTACTATCATCATCATAATTTAATATCTCATTAAGACTTGCCGTAGCAGCCCCTACTTTACCCACGACAATAGCCGCTGCTTTGTTGGCACACTCTACCGCAAAAGCTAAGTCTTTTTTAGAGGCCAAAAAGTATCCAAGCGACGCTATCACGCTATCTCCAGCACCTGTTACATCAAAAACTTCTTTTGCTTTAGCACTTTTTATATGCACTCCGTTTTCATCTTCAAAAACCATACCTTTTTCACTAAGAGTTATAAGTGGATACTTAAGATTTAACTCCTTTTGCATAAAAGCAAGTGCCGTTTTATAATCATTCTTATCGCTACTATTTTTTATATCGCCAAAAAATTCTCTTGCTTCTTTTAGGTTTGGAGTTATTAGGCTCACTCCATAAAATTTATAAAAATCTTTTTTTGGGTCGGCTAAAGTTGGGCATTTAAAATGGTTTATGATTTTTTGACATAAACCCTTGCTTAAAACCCCCTTATCATAATCACTAAAAATAATAGCGTCAAAACTTTCATCTTTTATCAAAGAAAAAAGCTCATTTTCCATACTTTCATCTATATAATTTGTGCTTTCTTTGTCTATACGAACGATTTGCTGTGAGCCACCTAAAATACGGGTTTTTACAGATGTGGTTTTTGTGCTGTCTTGTTTAATGAAAGCTTTTATATCAAGCTTTTTAAACTCATCAAGTATAAACCTAGCCCCATCATCATCTCCAAGCACACTTAAAACGCTTACTTTAGCTCCAAGCTCTTTTAGATTATACGCTACGTTACTAGCACCGCCTAAGACTTTTTTTTCTTTTTCTATGCTAATAACTGGCACTGGAGCTTCTGGGCTTAATTTCGTGCATTTGCCAAACAAATACACATCTTGCATCAAATCCCCAACAACTAAAATACTAGGCTTAAAGCTCATCTTTATATATCCTTTTTATCTCTGCTAGATAGCTTTTTATACCATCTTCTAGGCTGTATTTTGGAGCATAGGCAAAATCATCAAGGCTATGATTTAAGTTTGCCTCTGTATAAAACTGATACGCTTTTTCATAAGGGTTTTTGATGTAGTGTTTTTCTAGCTTTTGTTTTAGTGTGCCGTCTTTTACTAGCTCATCTTGTAAAATATCTACTATGCTTTCAAAACTTCTTGCCTTTCCTGTAGCTGCGTTATAAACACCACTTTTTGCACTCATAGCGGCTATGTTTGCGGCTGTGATATCTTTGATATAGACAAAATCTCTACATATTTTATCGCTTCCTTCAAAAAGTCTTGGGTTTTGACCGCTTAGGATTTGAAGACCAAATTGAAGCACCATTGAAGCGGTTTTGTTTTTATAAAACTCATTTTCTCCGTATACATTAAAGTATCTTAGCCCCACCATATCGCACTTAGTGGCGTGGTTTTTTGCTATACGCTCCATCATCATCTTAGAAAAAGCATAAGGGTTTTTTGGGCGTTCGTTTAAACCTATAGTTTGTGGGCTTGGTGCGTCGCCATACACACTAGCACTACTTGCATAAACTAGCTTTGAGCCGTGCTTGCTAGCTATATCTATAATGCGGTAAAAGCTGTTTATGTTAGTCTTCATAACTTCGTTTTGATTATAAACTGTGGTATCAGAAATAGCGGCAAAATGATAAATCACATCAGGTTTAAACTCATCTAAAACATTATAAAAATACTCATCATTTAAGTTCGCACAAACCAAATCTCCCTTAAAATCAAGCAAATTTTTAAAGCTACCAAAATAGCGTAAATTACCATTTTCAAAAGTTTCTCCGCTGTTTAGGTTGTCTAAAACAAGCACTTCATGAATACCCTGCAAAGCTAAGGCTAGGTTTGAGCCGATAAATCCTGCTCCGCCTGTGATTGCTATTTTCATAAGTTCTCCTTTATTATATCTTCATATTTTTTTGCTATTTTATAAAAATTTCCTTGCGTTTGGTCTTTATCTCCTACTAAATAAAGCTTTTTTATCCCTGCGTTTTGTCCTGCTTGCATATCACTTAGCTTATCGCCTATCATTATGGAGTTTTCTAGGTCAATACTATGCTTTTTAGCTGCTTTTAAAAGCATATTTGGGCTTGGTTTTCTATCTTCATCAAAACCAAAACTAGCATAAATATCATCTATTTTTATACCACGCTTTAAAAACTCATCACACATATATTCGCTAAGTTTATAAAAATCATCTTTTGTGTAGTATCCACGCTCAACGCCACTTTGGTTTGTGATGATGATGATTTTATAGCCACTAGCTTGAAAATGAGTGCAAAGCTCAAAAATATCATCAATAAAACAAAAATCATCTACCTTATAAACATAACCAAAATCTTCATTTATAACCCCATCTCTATCTAAAAATAAAGCTTTTTTCACTTTTTACCTTTTTTATCTTGTGTTTTTTTATCTAATGCTTGTTTTTTACGCTCTTCTAGTTTAATAGCGTCGTTTAGTGCTTCTTCACTATCATCTAGTGCTATCCAGCTTTCATCATCAAATTGTTTGTTTTTAATCCCCCAAGAAAGTGCAATAACCACTATAAAAGCAAGGACTATTGACACTCCTATCATCATCATTATAACGCCATTCATCTGCTACCTTTTACTAAATTTCGTATGTTTAACCTAAATTTCGTTTGTTTAAATAAACAAATACTTTTAAAATAAAACAAACAAAAAGCCCAAACAAACGAAATTTATGTTTTTGATAATCTTACAACTATAAGCTTTTATACTTCTTTTTTAATCATCATTTTTAGTGTAATTTTGTAAAAATTAATTTAAAGTTATTTTTTGGTTTGATTTTTTCTGTTTTTTATTTTTCTATAAATTGCGGCGATACTTTCTGCGATAAGCTCTATAATGCTTTCCATTTTTCCTACCTTTTAGATTTAAAAAATCTTGTAATCATCTTAATAGCTTTAGCGATTAGCCTACTAAAAAACCCTATGATTGTAGCGACTATATCAATGATTAAACTTACAATTTCTTCCATTTTTATCCTCTAATAAAGCTTAAAAATGTAAATTTCGTTTGTTTACCCCCCCCCAACAAGTGACATTTGAAGCTTTTAGCTAAACAAACGAAATTTATAAGCTTTTAAACTCTTCTAGCATTTTTTTGATTTCATTTATACCGATTTGCCAAAACAACTCATCATCTATATCAAAGCCAAACATTCCCACAAGCTCTTTTGGACTAGCACTTCCGCCACTGCTTAAAAACTTGATATAAATATCTAAAAAGTTTTCACATTTACCGCTTTTATATAGTCCGTAAAGCGCAAGAACAAGTAGTTGTGCGTAAGAATAAGAATAACAATAAAAAGGCGTATGTATAAAATGGCTTATATAGCTCCACCAATAAGCATAGTTTTTAGTTAGTTTTATGCTTTTTCCAAAGGTTTTTGCGTTTTGGCTCATCCAAAGCTCGTTTAGCTCTTCTACGCTAAATTCTCCGTCTTTTTCATGTAAAGCTTTTTCAAAGGTTGTAAAGTTTATCTGGCGATAAAGTGTCGCAAAAATATCTTCTAGTTTTGACGCTAAAAGTGCCTTTTTTTCTTTTTTACTAAGGCTTTGTTTAACACTATCAAAAACAAGCATTTCAGCAAAAACACTTGCTGTTTCTGCTGTGGTTAGCGGTGTGTGTTGGTTTAAAAAGCTTACGTTATAGCTAAGTAGCTGATGTATGCTATGACCTAATTCATGAGCTAGGGTAAAAACATCTCTTTGTTTGTTTGTGAAATTTAGCAAAACAAAAGGATGAGAATTATGGCTCATAGAACAAGAAAAAGCTCCGCTTTGCTTGTTTTTACCTGGCATTATATCTATCCATTTTTCATCAAAAGCTCTTTTTGCTATATCATAAAATGTGGTACTAAAACTTTTAAAGCTATCTAAGACTATTTTTTTAGCTTCATCAAAACTATAATTTTTATCAAGCCCTATCGGTGCATATCTATCATAATCTTTTAGTTCTTTAAGGTTTAAAAGCTTTCTTTTTTCTTCGTAGTATTCTTGCACGATATAAAAGCTATCTTCGCTTGCTTTTATAAGCGAATCAACGCTTTTTTGAGAGATTTTGTTGGCGTTGTTTCTTGGAGCCATTACGCTTTCATAACCACGAAGTTCTATGCGGTTTTTGTGGTCTAGTTTTATAGTATTTAGTATAAATGCTAAAAGATTTATGTTTTTTTTAAGTCCTTTTGTAAGGCTTTTTGCCGCTTGTTTTCTAGTCGTTCTATCGGCACTACTTAGCTTTGAAAGGATTTCTTCTTGGCTTAGTTTTTTATCATCAAAATTATATTTTACACGAGATAAACTTTCTTCAAAAAGCCTACAAAAAGCATCTTTTCCACTACTTTGCATATATAATGCTACTTTTTCTGCCTCATAACCTAAATTATGCTTTTTGTTTTTAAGCAAATCATTTAAATAGTATTCATATTCTTTGCAAAAACTAGCAAATTCTTTTGATTTTTCATCACCCAAAGAGCAAAACTCAAGCTCAAAAAACAAAAGTTCTTCTTCTATACTTTTACACTTTTGCTCTGTTTGTGATAAAAAAGCTCCTTTTGTAGTATCTGTACTAAAGCATAAATAAGCGTAAGAATAAATATCACTTAAAACACAAATAAATTCTTCGTATTGTTTTAAAATGCTTAAAAAAGCCTCGTTATCAAGGCTTTTAAGCTTATCTTTATAAAGTGCTTTAAATTTACTAACATCTTGCTTTAAAGTTAGTATTTTTTTATCCATTTCATCTGTATTTTTAAATACGCATGATAAATCCCAGTTCATTTATATCCTTTATGCTTTGTCTAGCTCAAGCTCTGTACTCGAACAAGCCGCACTAAAAAGCACATCTGTTGAGCTATTTATAGCTGTTTCAACACTATCTTGAATAACACCTATTGTAAATCCAACAGCAACAACTTTCATAGATATATCTTCGCTTATTCCAAAAAGCGAACAAGCAAGCGGAATAAGTAGTAAACTTCCACCAGCAACGCCACTAGCCCCACAAGCTCCAAGTGCTGCTAAAAAGCTAAGGATTAACGCTTGTGTAAAACTTACATTTATGCCTAAAGTATGAGCACAAGCAAGACTAAGCACAGCTATGGTTACAGCTGCTCCAGCCATATTTATAGTAGCACCAAGTGGGATAGATATAGTGTAAAGCTCTTTATCTACATTTATCCTTTCACAAAGCGACATATTTACAGGTATGTTTGCTGCTGAACTTCTTGTAAAAAATGCATAGATAGCTGAGTGTTTTATACAAACAAAAACAAGCGGAAAAGGATTTTTCCTTGTATATATAAATACTATAAGTGGGTTTAAAACAAAAGCTACAAAAAACATAGCAAGAAGTAAAACACCAAGTAATTCTGCGTATGATTTAAGACCATCAAGTCCTGTTTGATAAACACTATCACTCACCAAACCAAAAATCCCAAATGGAGCAAGTCTTACAACAAAAGTAACGATTTTTATAGTTCCATCGTTTAAATCTATTAAAACATTTTTTGACATTTTACTAGCGTATTTTAGGGCAAAACCTAAAGCTATAGCCCAAGTTAAAATTCCTATATAATTACCATTTGCTAGAGCCTTTACAGGGTTTTCCACCATTGAAAATATAAGACCCTTAAAAACAGATATAATGCTTCCTGGTTGTGATGAGCTAACACTTGCAGCCGCTTCTTGTAAAATGATTTTTACAGGAAACAAAAAAGATACAACAACAGCACAAACACTAGCTAAAAAAGTTCCTACTAGGTATAAAATGATAACATTTTTGATTTTTTTACTACCATCTCCATACTCTCTAGCAGCAATAGCAGTAACAATTAAAACAAAAACCAAAAATGGTGCAACAGACTTAAGGGTTTTTACAAAAAGTTCTCCAAGTGTGCTAACCGCACCAACAACATCTTCGCTTCCAAAAAAACCAACACAAATACCCAAAACTATACCACATAAGATTTGAAGTATCAGGTTGCCATTAAAATAACACTGAAACATTTTCTTTAAAAACATTCAATACTCCTTTACAAACTAACTAAAAACTTGATTTTACAGAAAAATACTTTAAGTTTTATTTTGTTTAAAAAAGTGTAAAATAAAATCATATAAAAACTACAAGATTAAAAGGATTTTTATGTATTTATTTACAAGCGAGATAGTTAGCCCAGGACACCCTGATAAATGTGCAGATATCATAGCTGATAGCATAGTAGATACTCACATAAATGCAGATAAAAACGCAAGAGTAGCAAGCGAAGTAATGGTAGCTGGAAAGCATATAATAATAGGTGGCGAAGTAAAATCAAGCCTAAAACTAGAGAAAAAAGACTATGAAAATATAGTAAAAAACGCACTAATTGACATAGGATATAACGGAAAGGGTGGTTTTGATAAATCTGAATGTCTTCACCCTGATGAGCTTAAAATAGATGTTTATTTAAATGAGCAAAGCCCTGATATAAATCAAGGTGTAGACCAAGAAAGCGGAGAAATAGGCGCAGGAGACCAAGGTATAATGTTTGGTTTTGCATCATGCGAGGCAGATGAGTATATGCCAGCAGCGATAACTTACGCTAGAATGATATGCAATAAAGTTTATGAATACGCATTAGCAAACCCTAACAAACTAGGCGTTGATATAAAAACTCAAGTAACAATTGATTATGGTACAAAAGAAAACTTTGAAAACTGCAAACCACAAAAAATCCATACCATAGTAGTATCTGCTCCAAGTGTAAAAAGTATGCATATAGATGAAGTTAGAGCACTTTTGATGGATTTAATTCGTCAAAGCAATCTTCCAAAAGAGCTTTTTGATGAAAAAACAACCAAAATTTATCTAAACCCAACAGGAAGATATGTAAATCACTCAAGCCTTCATGATAGCGGTATCACTGGAAGAAAGCTTATCGTTGATAGTTTTGGTGGATACAGCCCGATAGGTGGTGGTGCTCAAAGCTCAAAAGATTATACAAAAGTTGATAGAAGCGGACTTTATGCGGCTAGATATATAGCTAAAAATATCGTAGCGGCTGGTCTTGCTAAAAAATGTATCGTTCAGTTAAGCTATGCTATTGGTGTAGCTAAACCAACTAGCGTAAATGTTGATTGTATGGGAACAAATAGTGGCGTTGATGATAATGTGCTAAGTGCTTTTGTAGAGCGTGAGTTTGCTCTAACACCAAAATGGATAAAAGAAAAATTTACACTTGATGAGCCTAGTAAAGCAGGATTTTCTTATGCTAAAGTAGCAGCACTTGGACAAGTAGGAGTTGCTAGCTATCCATGGGAAAAACTTGATAGCGTTGAGCTTTTTAAATCTTTATTAAAATAACACAACCTCAAACAAACGAAATTTAAAGTCGCTTTTAAATTTCGTTTGTTTAAAAACCCTATAAACCAATCAAATAAAATCTACTAATTTTATAATTTTAGCTGTGTAATTAAATAATCAAATGTTTTTCAAAATATATTTAAAGTGATATGTTTTACAAAGCAAATAAAATATTTATAAAAATATTATATTTATAAAAATCCTATTTATGTTAAATGCAAAATCAAATAATTTTATCTTTAAGTTATTATTTTTTATCTTTATATCCCCCCGTTTTTAGATATAAAAAGCTAATCTTTTTATCTTATATAAATAATTTTTATCTTGTGTGTTTTTTAAAAAATAAAATCAAAATTTCGTTTGTTTGGATAATAAAGTCAAAACAAACGAAATTTAAAATTATTTAGAAATGCCTTTTGATACTTTACTCATAGGCTCATACGGACCAAAACGGTGTTGCTCTATACTAAAGTCATCATCATATGGTTTTACATCCATATCAAGTGGTTTTGTTCTTCTATCAGGAAAGTCTTTTTCTCTATCTTTTTTGATTGGTCTTGGCTGTGAGTTTATATAAGCTGCTACATCATAAGCATCTTCTAAGCTTAAATCAGCTGCGTCTTTTGGCATGTTAGATTTGATGTAAGATGCTGCTTTTATAAGACGATACATTCCAGCACCTGTATTATAGCTATCATCACCCCAAAGCGGTGGATAAACATAATACCCTCCATTTTGCTCATCATTTTTTACACCTTGACCATCTTCTCCATGACAAGCTACACAATTTTCCTCATAAACAACTTTTCCTTTTTTTGGGTCTGCAGCTCTGTTTAGATACTCTATTTTTGGAAGCCCTTGACCTTTAACATTAGAACCTACAGGAACACCTTGACTTAAAAAGTGCATATAAGCTACCATAGCCTTCATTTCTTTTGAGTTAAAAGGAAGTGGCTTTCCATTCATACTTCGCTCCATACAACCATTTATGCGATTTTCTAAAGTCGCAAGTCCATCTCCACGAGCAAGATATTGTGGAAATCTAGCGTAAATACCTACATAACCAGCCTCATTTGGTATAGTTCCGCCGTTTGCATGACAGCTACTACAAGAAAGATTATTTCCCGCAAAACGCATTTTTTCATCTTTTGCTTTTGGGCCTATATAATATGTGGTTTCGTTCATGATTTTATTACCTAAAAGCACCATTTCTATGTATTTTGAGCCTTTTGGAAGCTTATTTGGGTCTAAATACCCATCATCATTCATAGCTTCTGGCACAAACCAATCAATCTCTGGAGTTGGTTTTGTAAAACCAGTGGCTGATTTAGTCTTTGTTACATTTTTATCTATAGCAAAAACGCTACTACAGGCTAAAGCCAAACCTAAAGCTAGACACTTTTTAAAACTACTTTTCATAGCTACTCCTTAAAATAAATTACATTTTAAGTATATTGAGTGTCTTTTTAAGTCAATTTTAATTATGAAATTTAATTAAATTTATTACTTTTTTGTAACTTTTTGTAAAAAAAAT
>CAZYDK010000047.1:0-9842 GCA_964646025.1 uncultured Campylobacteraceae bacterium
TTAAAGACATTTTGAACTTCTAGCTTAAATGTTAAACCTTTGATTGGTTTATAGATTGTGTATAAATCAACGATTGTTGGGATTTTTGGTAGTTCTTCGGTTTGGTATTTTCTAAATACATTTTCATTTTGGCTCATTTCATATCCATTTCCATCAAAAAGCGGGTCAATTCTAGTTGCTTTTCCTGTGTATTTTATATTGGTTCCAAAAGTTAGTTTTTTATCAAAAAGTCTTGTCCCTAAATCCACATTTCCGTAATATTTTGGTAAAACAGAGTATTGGCTTTGACCCGCAAAAGGCTGTGCAAAATCCCCAGCGTCCATCATTGCGGTGTCTGAGATTGGGTATTTGCTTTTTTGATAAGAATGGCTTATGTTGGTATAAAATACCCCTATATCATAGCTAAACGATAGCTCCACGCCTTTTAGTGTTGCATTATCTTTGTTGTTAAAGCGTATCGTAGAAAATACAGGGTCAATCATAACTCTATCATATATAAAATCTTTGATTTTTGTATTGTAATACACAACTTTATACCCTAAAACATCATCATCAAAAAGTATATTTTCATCGTATCCGTTTATGCCTATTTGATAAGTTTTTGCTTTTTCTTCTTTAAGTTTTGTGTTTATATCTGTTGAGGCTGCATTAGATAAATAAAACTCATATATAGTTGGTGCTCTATGGGTTATAGAGTAGCTTATAAAAGGTCTTGCTAGTTTGTAAGCATTTAAAGAAAGCACAAAAGAGCTATCAAAAAATTTATAATCTTTATCATATATACCAGCGGGTTTATAATCACAATAAAAATTATCTTCCCCACACTCTCCTTTATAGCCACTAAGCCTAGTTTTGTTTAGGTTAAAATTTGCGTTAAAGTTTAAAATCTTATATCCTGAGTTAAATCCAAAATAAGCATTTAGCTCACTTGTATCTCCTTCTGGCAACATAGCAGCGTATTGGTCTGGCTCTATGTTTGTGTTAAATGTGCCGTGAGCATTTATTTTGGAGTAGTTTGTTTGTATTGTGTTTATGCCAATGATTGGTGATATAAACAAATCATCATCTCCAAAAAATGCTTGATTGTTAATATCTGCAAAATATCCTTCATTTATAAGTTTTGTTCCACCCATATTACCCGAGCCAAATCTTGCTTCTTCGTGGTAACTTTGCTTGTATTGGTTATATCCGTATGTTGCACTAAGGTTTATCAAATCACTATCTGGTGTAAGATGATAGCTGGTTTTATAGTTTCTTGAGCTTATATCTCTTTTATCTAGCGTTACATCTAAAGCTTTTAGTGAAAAATCTAGGCTCAGGTTTTCGTTTGGAGATACTTCAATTTTTGCAAGATAGTTTTTAGGCTTTTGTGTTAGGCTTTCAAAATCAGGCGTTGTAAGTGTTAAGTCCCCATTCTCATCTACTACACTAGAACTTTCATCTCCTATGGTTTTATTAGAGCCTGTTTTATAATTTTGTCTTAGTTTTTTACCGCTATATCCAAACAAAACCCCAAAATACCCATTATCTTCTAGTGGGATTTTACCAGCTATTATGCCTGTGTATGACGGACCGATTTTATTTGAGCCGTAAGAATATCTTGCTAAAAGACCAAAAAGGTTGTCTTTTTCTACTATATCATTTACGCTAAATGTTTTAAAATTTACTCCTCCAACAAGCCCGTTTCCACCACCACTAAAAGTTCCTTTATCTATGCTTATATCATTTATAAATCCTTGTTCAAGCAAAACTCCGCTTAAAGAAGTTCCTAAAACCCCTCCATGATAGCTTCCGGTATTGTCATTTGCGTTTCCATAAAATTTATTTGGCACACCATCTATAAAAGTATTTACCCTACCTTGCCCATTAAGTGAGCGGATATTTACCGACAAAGCTCCTTGAAGTGGGTCTATTTGGGTAAAAGTTCCTGGTGTTTTTCTTAAAATTTGGTCTAGATTTTGAGTGTCATTTGATATATCGCCCAAATCAACACTTGCGTCGTTTGATGTATATGTGGTTTCTTTGCTTTCATTTGCTTTTACATCAAGCTTTTCAAGTGTATCGGCATTATGGGGGGGGGTATTTGCACTTGCACCACATAGTGTAATTATACATATAAGACTTAATTTTTTAAACATACATACTCCTTGTTGATTTTAAGTCAAATTGTACTTTTAATAAAATTATAATGAGATTAAATATTTTATTAATAATTATTATCATTATTAATATTTGTTTTATTTACAAACCATATAATTTTGCTTTTAATAAAATAAAAAGGAGTAAAAATGCTAAATATTTTGAAAAAAATTATTAGCTTTATGGTTGTTTTGTTTTTTATAGGTTGTGGTAAAAACGTTGATTTTGCTAAAAATGATTTTATTTATGATAGCAAAAACGATGTTTTTATAACTTATCAAGAATTTTTAAAAGATATAAAAAAATATGATTTTGTGATACTTGGAGAAGTGCATGATGAAAACGCTCATCATAACATACAAGCAAAAATCATAAACGACATAGATAAAAGAATTGTATTTATGGAAATGCTTGATGAGAATCTAAACTTAGGCAAAAATTGGAGTAAAAAAGATTATAAAATTGTCTTAGATGCTATAAACAAACGAAATTTACAAAAAGGTTATTGTAATGTAACTTATGATGAGGTTTATAAAAGGCTAGAAAGTGGGGAAAAGGTTCAAGGGGAGCATTCAACAACTCCTAAAATAAGAGCTAGATTAAAAGAACTTATAGTAAATAATCATGATTTAAAAGATAAAGAAGATTTGATAGAGCTTTTTGTAGATATGCAACAATACAAAGATAGAAAAATGGCTACAAGCTTATACAACTCTAAGGAAAAGGCGCTTATGATAGTTGGAAATTATCACGCAAATAAAACCATAGGCATACCACAACATCTTAAAGATTTAAAAACCAAAAAATCATCTGTCGTTGTTTTGCTAGAAACAGATAAAAAAGATTTGCAAAACAACAAAAAAGAGTATCAAGAAGCAGGAGATTACATATGGGTGTATTAAAAAAAGCTTCGTTTTTAGCTCTTAGTTGTGGGTTTTTGTTTGCTAGTGTTGATGAGCTTGATAAATTAGATGTTAGTGCAAAATCAAAGTTTGATGAGTATAAAAAAGGCACATCTACAAGTAGTATAAATGATGTAAAAGATAGCACCGAACAGCTAGATTATATCATAAGAAAAACTCCAGGTGCTTATACAAACATAGATAAAAGAAATGGTGGTTTGAGTGTAAATATAAGAAACCAAACAGGATTTGGTAGGGTAAATACCATAGTAGATGGGGTAAGCTCAACTTATTTTGGTCAAAGTAGCGATGATGGCGGTGGTTTTCATACAGGTGCGGAAGGTTTTAGTAGCAGCTATTCAAGTTTAGTTGATGCAAATTTTATAGCGGATATGAGCGTTGAAAAAGGTTATGCAAGTGGTAGGGGAGGGGTAAATTCTCTTATGGGGAGTGCTAGTGTTAGAACCATTGATGTAGATGATGTTGTATTTAGCGGTAATGACTTTGGCATACTTTCTAAGTATTCTTACACAAGCAACAAAGTAGGACCTAGTTTTATGATAACATTGGCTAAAAAAGCTAGTGAAAAAGGTATTAATCTTGGTATGCTTGTTGGATATAGCGAACATCAAATAAGACAAGATTATAAATATGGTGGTGGAAAAAATATAAGCGATGTAGTAGTGCCAGATGAAAACGATAATGGCGATATGGAGCAGATGAAAAATCCTGTTTTAGGTGATATGAAAGCACTTAAGCAAAAACCACAATCTGTTTTAGCAAAAATATCTTTTGATGATGAGCTTAAACAAACGAAATTTACTTATAAAAATTATAAAAACACATTATCAAGAAGAGATATAACTCAAGATGAGATTATCTTAAACCATAGCTATACTCCAGATAATGATTATTTAAGCCCTAGTTTAATGATAGCTTATGTTAAAAACTCACAAAATTATCATAGTGATGCTATTACGGGTGGAAATCCTTTTGCGGGTGAGTATGGATTAGCTCAAAATAACTACAGCTTGCAATTTGACTTAAACAATACAAGCATTTTTGATTTAAATGACACAAATTCGCTTAATTTTGTTTATGGTTTAAACTATCTATCAAATAAATACGACAAGCAATACAATCAAAAAAAATTTAAAGAAGATATGGGAAATAACGCAGATGATATGATAAACTCTATCCCGCTTACTCCAAATTCAAAACAAAAGTTATATTCATTGTATTTAAATGCAGAGTTTGATAGTAATTATTTTAATGTGGTTACCAACTTAAACTACTCAAAAGCAAAGCTAGAGGGGTTTAAGCCAGAGTGTAGCAAAAGTTTTACTTGCTTTCCAAAAAAAGCAACAAATATAGATAAAGATTTTAGTCTTTTTAACCCATCTTTAGCCATTAGTTTTAAGCCTTATGAGATTTTTATGCCTTTTGTAAGTATTTCATATACAAGTAGAATGCCAAACGCTACGGAGATGTTTTTTTCAAACGATAGCGGAGAAAGCATAAATCCGTTTTTGAAAAAAGAAAAAGCATTTACAAGCCAAGTAGGTATCAATGGTTTTGCTAATGATATGATTTTAGATAATGATGAGTTTGGATATAAGGTGGTAGCTTATAAAACAAAAATTAAAGATTATATTTATAATAAAAAGTTTGAGCTAGATGAGTTTGGAAATTCTGCTACTTTGTATTTAAACTATGATAAAGATGTTACTATAAAAGGGCTTGAGCTTAGTACTAGCTATGATAGTAAATACTTTTTTGCAAATCTAAACTACTCAAGACAAAACACTAATCAACCTACATCAGATACTTTTGCATCATCGGAGTTTAACTTCTCAAACGATAGAATATCAATTATGCCAAAAGATTATGCAAACCTTGAGTTAGGCACACATCTATGGAATTTAGATATGTCTGTTACAGCAAAATACACAGGAAAAGCTTATAAGATAGATTCAACGGGAATGAAAGAAAGTGGTGATGAGTTTGATAATAACTCTCCTTTTGCTAAGATTGAAATTCCATCAGTTTTAACTTATGACTTTAGTTCAAAATACACTATAAATAAAAACTTTTATATAAAGTTTGATATTTATAATCTTTTTGATAAAAAATACATTGATGCTTTGGATTCTTTAAATCAAAGTGTTTCTCAAGTTGGATATAACCCAAACACAGATGAAACTTTTGATGTATCAAACAACTTTGCTCGTGGTAGAATGTTTGCTATAATGTTTAACGCTAGATTTTAAAAGGCTATTAATGGAATTTTTAGAGTTATATTATCAATCATCGTTTGTTGTAAAAGCTGTGATAGTTATGCTTTTGGTTTTGCAGTTTTTGGTGATTAGTATTTTTATAGTAAAGTTTATACAGCTTTTTTTGATATATTTTAAACTAAAAAAAGATAAAAAAATCATACTAAATGCTAAAACCATTAGCGATATAAACTTAGATGATAAGTCTATAATTAGTGCTTTTGTAAAAGATATTTTAGATGAGATTAACCTAAGTGTAAATAAAAATCAAGCTCTTATAGACAGGGTAAACTTAAGGCTTGAAAGCAAAGCGTCGTATTTTATACAAGGGTTAAAATATGGGACAAATTTATTAGCTAGTTTTGGAGCTTTAACTCCTTTTGTTGGGCTTTTTGGAACGGTTTGGGGGATAATGGGTAGTTTTGAAAGTATAAAAAACGCAAACAATACATCACTTGAATACATTGCCCCACACATATCAGAAGCTTTATTTGCTACCGCACTTGGGCTTTTTGTAGCAATCCCTAGTGTATTTTTGTATAACTTTTTTTCTAAAAAAATTATTAGTATAAGCACAGAATTAGAACTCATTTTAAATCATCTTATAGTAATTATAAGTAGGGATATAAATGAGACTAAATAAGAATGAAGAAAGCACTATAAACGAGATAAATGTAACCCCATTTATAGATATAATGCTTGTTTTGCTTATAATTTTTATGATAGTTGCTAAGATTTCTGTTAGCTCTTTTGGTATAAAACTACCTAGTAGTGAAGATAAGCAAGATAATGAGCAAAAACAAATCGTTATATCTTTGGATAATTCTCATAATTTGTATTTTAACAATACAAAAATCACAATGCAAAATCTAAATGAGTATTTGGAAAAAGAAGATATAAAACAAGTAGTATTTTTACAAATAGATAAAGAAGTAAAATACGATGATGTTGTAAAGCTTATAAATAAGGTTAAAGAAAGTAATTTTTTAAACATTTCACTTCTTACAAAAAGCGATGATTGATAAATACATAAAAATTAATTTTTATATAGCGGTTGTTTTTTGCTTTATAGTCTTTGCTTTTTTGTTTGTGATTTGGCAAGATAAAGATAATCAGGGTTTAAACTTTGGTAGCGTTAAAAATACAAATGTTTTAACAAATCAAATCATAACCTTAAGTATCTCAAGCTCAAATACAATAGATATAAATCAAAAACAAACTATAGAGCAAAAACAACAGATAAAAAAAGAAGATATAAAAAAGCATTTTAAAAAGACAAAAGTAAAACCACAATCTAAAGGCAATGCTTATTTTAAAGAAGAAAAAGAAGAAAAGCAATTTTTAAAAACTCAAGAAACAAAGCATTTAAAAGATGCTAAAGATGAAAAAGATACACCCACATCACAAGCACAGACACACTCACAAGCAAAGAAGGGCGATGTAGATAATGATATGTCTTTTTATGATGGTGTATCTTATGGAACGCAAATTAAGCAAACCTATCAAAGCAAAGTAAGAACGATTATAGCAAAGCATAAGCATTATCCAAAAAAAGCTATTTTAAAAAAGCAAACTGGTTTTGTAAAAGTTGCTTTTAAAATTGATAGTAGCGGTAAAATATATGATGTAAGGATTATAACTCCAAGTAGCATAGAAGTTTTTAACAAAGAAAGCGTGGAGATTTTTGACAGGATAAAGTCTTTTCCACCACCACCAAAAGAGCTTTTAAGCGGTGGGTTTTATGAGCTTATGCTTCCTATAGAATTTAATCTTATAAAATGATTTAAAATTATGGATAAAGTCTCAAATTTCGTTTGTTTAAAGCAAAGTTCAAACAAACGAAATTTATATGTATTTTTTCATATTTTAGAAAAAATACTTGTTTAATAAAAAATAAAGGTTTATGTGATATAATCTCGCTTTTAATTTAAAAAAAGGCCCATTCGTCTAGCGGTTAGGACATCGCCCTTTCACGGCGGTAACACGAGTTCGAGTCTCGTATGGGTCACCACTTTATGGTTTTGGTATCTTTAAAGATACTAGATTTATTCCGGATTAGCTCAGCGGTAGAGTAGTCGGCTGTTAACCGATTGGTCGTAGGTTCGAATCCTACATCCGGAGCCACTTAACTTTTTATTATTTTTATATCTATCCTCCTTTTTTTTAATATTATGTTTGTATCAGCGATGATACAAACATTTTATTTTTAACATTATTTAAGTGTCGTTTGATGTGATTTTTTACCCCCCCCATTTTTAAGCGATTAAAATTGTTTTGTTTTTAGATTTTCTGTTATGTTTTGTGCTAAGGCATTAACTTCATTTGCTGTATTGTTTGTAATCGTTGCTATGTGTGAATTTTGCGATGTTAGCTCTTCTATGTGAGAGATAGCGTTATTTATATTGTTTATAACTTTTGTTTGAGCGGAAATGCTCTCATTCATTTGGTTAATCTCTTGAACTAGTAGGTTTGTGTTGCTTTCTATTTCTACTAGGCTTTTTGTTGTTGAGTTTGCTAGTTTTGTAACCTCATCAGCAACCACAGCAAATCCACGACCATTTTCACCAGCTCTTGCAGCTTCAATTGCAGCGTTTAGTGCTAGTAGGTTTGTTTGGTCTGCTATATCTTTTATCATAACAATTACATCTTTTATATCATCGCTTTGTCTTACAACTTGTGATGTTTGGTCTGCTATATCGTGCATTGTTTGTGTCATTAAAGAAATCGCATTTGTGCTTTCTTCTAAAACTTTTTTAGCGTTTTGGCTTCCAGAAGTTAGCTCATTCATACTTTCTTTTAAGCTTATAGCGCTACTTTCTAGCATTTGGCTGTTTGATTTTTGTTCTTCTAGCATTAATACGATTTGTTTTTTTAGCTCGTTTAAGCTTTTTTCTATTTGACCAGTTGGTATTTTTACTTCATCTACAAATTTCATATTAGAATAATCTTTTAAAAGATTTGTAATTGTGTTTATATCTTTACCAACTTTTTCTTGCAAAACTTTTAGCATATCGTTTATGATATTTTTTAGTTCTACGATTTTTGGGTTGTTTGGATTTGAATGTAATTCTTTGTTTAAATTACCTTGTTTTATGCTATCAACAATGCTTGTGATTTCTAGTATTGTGTCTTGGTCTTTATGGAAATTTTCTTCAAGATTTTTTATAGCTTTGTTTAGCATATTTCCCATATGACCTAGCTCATCTTTGCTTTTGATTTGGATTGGTAGGATTTTATCTTTTTTATACTCTAAAAAATCAAAAAAGTCATAAACACCATTTTCTATTTTTTTGAAATTTACTATGATGTTTGTTGAGAGTGTGTATGCAAGTCCCATACTAATTAAAAGTATAACAATCGCTATAATTGCTTGTAGATACATTGAATTTTTTGCTTTATCTTGTATTATGTTTGCTTGTTTTACGATTTGTTTTGTTATGTCATCTTCTATGTGTTTAAAACTTGTTATGATTTGTGTAGCAGTTTTGAAAAACTCGTTCGCATTTATATTAAATCCACCTTTTGTATTTTTTTCTAAAGCTATATTAACCATACTATCTAAGTGTTTTTTCTCATTTGTATTTAAAACTTGACTTTCTAGCAGTTTGATTGTGTTTGTTGAATCTAGCATTTTTATATACTCAAGAGAGTTATTAATTGCTTGAACTAAATATCCAGCTTTTATAAAAGAATTTGTATCCATAGAATTTTTTGTAAAAGCTGCATTTAGTGTTGCTCTTAAAAGTCCATAGTTTTCTTTAATATTGCTTATATTTACCAAACTTCTAGCGTATACATAAAACTCATCGCTAAGACCACCAAGCAGCTTTTCATTTTCCACAAGCATTGATTTTACAGAGATTGTATATGTTGATAGTATTTTGTCTTTATTAGTCATTGTGTCAAGATTGCTTCTTGATGAGTTTATATTATCTGATACTAAGTTTAATATGTTTTTATTTACCAAAGCAAGTGCTTTATCTACTTTTTGTCTTTGTTGTAGTAAATTGCTTTTATCTGCACCGCCTAAAACACCAGCACTCAAGCCTCTTTCAACTTGTAATTCATGTATGAGATTATTTGTAAGTGTGATTTGCTCTATATTGCTTTTTGCTAATAATGCGTGGTCGTATTTATCATAACTTATTTTTAGATATAAAATGCTATATCCTAGTAGTATCACAAATGAAACAAAAGCCATTAAGGATAATTTGTGCGAAATGCGTAAATTATGTAAAATTGACATTGCAAACCTTTATTTGATAAATTAGTTCTTAAAATTAATTTTAAATAAAGAAAAGAATAACAAAGCGAGGCTTAAATTAGACTAATTTTGATATAAAAAATGTAAGACAATTTTGTATTTTTTATAAATATAAACAATGATACAAACAAACGAAATTTAGCACATATAAGATAGATTTAGATAATTTAGCTTGAGATATTTTTAAACGAAAGAAAGATTTATGTAAGTGGTGCGGATGAGAGGACTTGAACCTCCACGCATTGCTGCACCAGATCCTAA
>CAZYDK010000048.1:0-1355 GCA_964646025.1 uncultured Campylobacteraceae bacterium
TTTCGTTTGTTTGAATTAAAATAAATACATTGTTTTTATAGTTTGTAAAATACCCACCCCCTATTTTTTGCCAAACAAACGAAATTTGGTTATAAAGTTATTGCCAAGATACCATCCAAGTTCCACTTAGTGGTATAGGATAAAACTTATCAAAAAACTCAGCTAAAACCTTTTCTGGGTCAATATCTTTAAAAAGCTCAGGTTGTATAACTTTTGCAAAATACAAAGTCCCAGCAAAGTCAAAAATATGTCTTGAAAGGTCGTGATAAAGTGCATGGATTTGTTTATTTTTGACAGCGTCTATTTCGTTCCACCCCGCTCTAGCTGCGTATTTATCAAGGTTTGCTGTGGCTTGTTCTTTTGTGATTTGATAACCTAGCGGTATATTATCGTAGCTATTGTCAAAGTAATTACCCGCAAATATGATTACTTCTGGATTTTTTGATACTATTAGTTCTGGATTTACGCTACCGCTAGAGCCTTTTATGGCGTCTTTTGTGATATTGTCGCCACCGCAGTTTTGCACCAATGCTCCCCACATCAAGTTTCCATATGTAGGACCAAAAGTGCTTGGACCTTCTTTTGCACTAAATTCAACATAAACTCTAGGTTTATGTTTTACATTTTTCATTCTTTCATAAACTAGGTTCATATATTTTGCGTAAAACTCGTTTATCTGTTTTGCTCTTTGTTCTTTGTGAAGTATTTTTCCAAGTATTTCTATACTTTTTTGATGATTTTGTAATGTTTGCTTGTGAAAATCTATAAACACCACCGCTATGTTAAGGTCTTCTAGTTTTTTAATTTCATCTTTGATTTTTTTATAATCAAACATAGGCATGATAAGAACATCAGGTTCTAAAGAGATGATTTTTTCTACAGATAATGTCCCTATGGCTGTGTAGCCGATATCTGGGATTTTATCTATTTGTGGATAGGCTTTGTAAAACTCATCCCAAGTTGATTGTCTTCTGTTTAGCCAGTATCTTTTTGACCAGCCAACTATGTTTTTAAAGCCATCTTCACCAGCTACAGCAAAATATTCTTCAAAGTAAAACCCAAGAGCTATTTTTAATTCTTTTTTGTCTTTTATCTCTACTTTTCTATCTAAAATATCTGTGATTGTCATCGCATAAATGCTGTGTGCTAAAAATACAAGCATGAGAAAGATTTTTTTCATAAATACTCCTAATTGTTAAAATGATTTATTAATTGTAGCTATAGTTTTCTTAAATAATAATTTTTATTATTTAAGAAATAAATCTTTTTTATTGTTTTTGTGAAGTGGATATTTTATTTTATGGCTTTAGGTTTGATATTTGGATTTTATTATCTAAATTTCGTTTGTTTGGCGT
>CAZYDK010000048.1:1455-9818 GCA_964646025.1 uncultured Campylobacteraceae bacterium
ATGATAGGCTTTGTGTATAAAGTTTATTATTCTGCTTTTTTGCCAGAAATTTTGCCCCAAAGTGCTTGTAAAAGACCATTTTGGTAAGCAACAGCAAGAAGCGCCATAACAACACCCACTTTTTGTAGTAAAGATGAGCTTTCACCGAACATAAGTGGTCCGATAAGTGCAACAGTTGCGATTGGGCTTAGGATTAGTAAACCAGCGCCAAGTGTTGGGTTTAGCTTAATTGAACCGTGTTGTGCAAAAGTCCAAGCAGCAGCTTGACCAGCTGTTCCTAGAACTATCATCCACATCCAGTTTCTACCTGTGATAGCATCACCAAGAGCAACGTTACCAAATGGACTTGTAACACCTTCTATAGCATCTTGTGGTAAGTGCATAGCCTTAATTCCTAAAGCAGTATCAACCATAACGCCTTGGTCAAATATAAAGCCGTTACCTGTGATAACATAAGCCCAAATAAGTGGAGCTACAAGTTGAGCAGCACTTGAGATTAGGATTGGTTGAACAACTTGACCATTACCAACTCTACCAGCTCTTCTACTTGCAAATAGGTAGATACCATAGCAAAATCCTGAAGTAAGACCGCAGATTGTTCCAACAGCCATAATACCTGTTCCAAATACCACTTGAGGACCGTTCGGGTCAACGATACCATTTTCTAACGCACCACCAGCTAGGATAACACCCGCAAGCATAATAGGAGCGATGAAATAGTAGCTAAATGGAATTCTTTCTCTGTCAACAAAGAAAGCAAGTGCAGGTAGCATAATAACTTGAATGTTTAAAAGAATTGAAGCAATACCAGAACCAACAAAGAAAATTGAATAGTTCCATGCAGTAAAGTCAATACCTAGAACAAGACCAGCTAATATAGATAACCATACACCTTTTTTTGTAAGTGTTCCGATTTTTTTAGCTTCAATAAAAGCAAACGGAATAAGGCAGATAGTACCTATCAAGCAACGCATAAAAGCACCTGTTGCTGGGTCAAAGTTTGATAACTTTTGCCAAGGTGCAGTGAATGAAAGAAATAAGATACCAGTCAAAAATATGACATACGTCATACCGGTAGCACTTCCCCTTAAATCATTGTTCATGATTTCTCCTTAAACTGTAAGATTAAAAAACGGTGTATTGTATAGTTATGAGAATTAAAATAATCTTAAAAAGAAAAATAAAGCCTTAATTATGTTAATTATTGGTTAACCATATTTATAAAACATCGTATTTATCGCTATTATATATGTATGTAAAATTTAGTTATATTTATACTAAATGATAGCTATTATCGATTTTTTTGTTTTTTTGAGACATATTTAAAAAAAAAAAAAACTAGTATTTCTAATTAATGTGTAATTAAAATATCAGAAAAATTTAAGTTATATTTAAGTTTTTTTAGGTTAAAGTTTTGCTGGATTTTAAACTTTTTAAAGTTACATTAAGATTAGTGAGATGAGGTTTAACATATGAAAAAACCAGTGATAATAGGTGTTGGTGGTCCAGTAGGTGCAGGTAAAACTTTGCTTATAGAAAGATTGGTTAGAGCTATGAGCAAAAACTATGAAATAGGTGTTGTTACAAACGATATTTATACAAAAGAAGATGCTATGTTCTTAGCTAAAAATAGCGTGTTACCGCCTGAGCGTATCATAGGTGTAGAAACTGGTGGGTGTCCACATACTGCGATTAGAGAAGATGCTTCTATGAATGAAGCTGCACTTTTAGAACTTCAAAAGAAGTTTGACCTTGATTTGTTGTTTTTAGAAAGTGGTGGAGATAACCTTGCGGCTACTTTTAGTCCTGATTTGGTTGATTTTAGTATATATGTAATAGACGTTGCTCAAGGTGAGAAAATTCCTCGTAAAGCTGGTGCTGGTATGATTAAATCTGATTTGTTTGTTATAAACAAGATAGATTTAGCTCCTTATGTTGGCGCTAACTTAGATATCATGAAAAGCGATACCGAGCAGTTTAGAAAAAATAAAGAGTTTTATTTTACAAACTTGAAAAAAGATGAAGGTTTAGACCAAGTTATAGGTTGGATAGAAAAAAATTGTCTTCTTAAAGGCTTGTAATGAGCGTTTTGCGTATAAGACTACAAGACGGTATTGTTCGCGAACATTATCAACGCGGTATGCAAAGAATGATGGAGGTGCCAGTTACATATGGCACCAATCAACTTGGTGTATCTGGTAAGGAATTTTTTGCTTATTTGAGTACATTGGGTGGTGGCTTAGTTGGTGGTGATAGTTATGAGCAAAGTTTTGTAGTGCAAAACACAAAAGCGTCTATAAATTCACAATCTAGCCAAAAGATATATAAAGGTAGTTCTAGACTAGATACTAAAATTACAGTTGATAAATATTCTACGCTTGTATATCATAACGATGCGAATATATTTTATAAAAAGTCAGATTTTATATCTAAATCAATTCTTTTTTTAGATTCACAATCTAAACTTTTTTATTTAGATGGTGGTTTTTTAGGATATGCGGAAGCTGATTTTAGTGCTAATATGAGCTTTAGATTATATTTAGATTATAAATTATCTATTAATGATGTATTTTTTTATAAGTCAAGAGAAAATTTAAATTTATTTTTTAGACATGATTATTTTTATACAGTTGTAATGCGTGGTGCACCTGAATTTGAAACTATTTATAATGATAACTTAAAATCTTATGTAAGCACCATTGATGGTACTACTGTAGTGCGTGTTTTAGCTGATGATAATGATATAGCTATGAAATATATAGAAAGTATTAAAAATAAATTTTTACAACAAGAAGATATGAAGATAATATCTAAAAATGGAGACTTTTAATTTTAAATATAAAACTTAATAATAATCAATTTTTTATAAGGAGAGAAAATGACATTAACGCCAAAAGAAACAGAAAAGCTTTTGTTAAGTTATGCAGCAGTAGTTGCGCGTAAGCGTTTAGAGAATGGTCTTAAATTAAATAGACCAGAAGCAATCGCTATTATAAGCGACTTTGTTATGGAAGGTGCAAGAGCTGGTAAGAGCGTAAGTGACCTTATGAATGAAGGTAAAAATGTTTTACGTAAAGACCAAGTTATGGAAGGCGTTGCCGAGTTGGTTCCAGAAGTTCAAATGGAAGCTACTTTTAAAGATGGCACAAAATTAGTAACTATTCATAACCCAATACAATAAGGAGTAAAAGATGAAAATAGGAGAAATCATTTTTGCACAAGGCGATATTGTATGTAATGAAGGACGCGAGGCTATAGAATTAGAAGTTACTAATACTGGTGATAGGCCAGTTCAAGTAGGTTCACACTTCCATTTTTATGAAACAAATACAGCTTTACAATTTGATAGAGAAAAAGCACGCGGTAAGCGTCTTGATATCATAAGCGGAACAGCTGTTCGTTTTGAACCAGGTATGAAAAAAACTGTTAAATTGATTGATTTAGCAGGTGCTCGTGAAGTATGGGGTCAAAACTGCAAAATTAATGGAAAATTAGACTAAGGAGAAATAATGTTTAAAATAAGTAGAGCAGAATACGCATCACATTTTGGTCCAACAACTGGAGATAGTATAAGACTTGCTGATACAAACCTTTTTGCAAAAGTTGAAAAAGACTATACTAAGTATGGCGAAGAGTGTAAGTTTGGTGGTGGTAAAACACTACGTGATGGTATGAGCCAAAACTCACGCTTTTTAGGTAAAGATGTAGTTGATTTGGTTATAACAAACGCACTTATCCTTGACTATACAGGTATTTATAAAGCTGATATCGGTATCAAAGATGGCAAAATCTATGGTATAGGTAAAGGTGGTAACCCAGATATAACTGATGGTGTTGATTTTGTTACAGGTGTTAGCACTGAAGCACTTGCTGGTGAAGGTTTAATCGTAACTGCTGGTGCGATAGATACTCACATTCACTTTATCAACCCAGAGCAAGTTGAAGAAGCACTAAGCAATGGTACAACAACATTATTTGGTGGTGGTACAGGTCCAAATGATGGTTCTAAAGCTACTACATGCACACCTGGTGCTTTCCATGTTAAGCGTATGCTACAAGGAACAGATGATTTACCAATCAACATCGGTTTATATGCTAAAGGTCATGGTTCAAACGTTGAAGCTAACCTAGAGCAATTAAGAGCTGGTGCTGCTGGTCTTAAAATTCACGAAGACTGGGGAACAACAAGAAGTGCAATTGACAACGCTTTAAAAGCAGCTGAGATAGCTGACGTTTCTGTTGGAATTCACACAGATACACTAAACGAGTATGGCTCAGTTGATGATACAAGAGATGCTATAGCTGGTAGAACAATCCACACATTCCACACAGAAGGTGCTGGTGGTGGTCACGCTCCAGATATCATTAAACTTGCTGGTGATGCAAACGTTTTACCAGCTTCAACTAACCCAACAATGCCATTTACAGTAAATACAATTGAAGAGCACTTAGATATGCTTATGGTTTGCCACCACTTAAGCAAAAATGTTAAAGAAGACGTTGCTTTTGCTGATAGCCGTATCAGAAAAGAAACAATTGGTGCTGAAGACGTTCTTCATGATATGGGAGTTATTTCAATTATGAGTAGTGACTCTCAAGCAATGGGAAGAATCGGTGAAGTTGTTATGAGAACATGGCAAACAGCTGACAAAATGAAAAAACAACGTGGTGCATTAGAAGACGATAGCGAATATGATGATAACAATCGTATCAAGCGCTATGTAGCAAAATACACAATCAACCCAGCTATAGCAGCAGGTATTGCTGATTATGTTGGTAGCGTTGAAGTTGGTAAGATAGCAGACCTTGTTGTTTGGGACCCAAAAACATTCGGAACTAAGCCATTAATGGTTATTAAAGCTGGTTTTTGTGCAGTTTCTGTAATGGGTGATAGCAACGCATCAATCCCAACTCCACAACCAGTAATGCACCGCAAAATGTTTGGTGGTATTAGTGCAGCAGTTCATAAAACTTGCTATAGCTTTATGTGCCAAATGGCTATTGATGATAATGTTGCCCAAAAATATGGTCTTAAGAAAAAAGTTCTACCAATTAAGGGTGCATCAACAGCTAAGAAAGCTGATATGAAACTAAACAATGCTACTCCAAAAATTGAGGTAGACCCACAAACTTATCAGGTTACTGTTGATGGTGAGTTAGCATATAGCGAACCAGCTACAGAATTACCATTAGCTCAAAGATATTACCTATTCTAATTTAAGGAGAAATGATGATAGTAAAAACCATACTAGGAAACATTAAAGATTATGATACAAAGGGTAAGACGATTGACAATGTCAAAGTTGCTCCTGATGATAGATTAAAGCATATCCTTCGTTTGCAAAGCGATAGTGGTGTAGAAATTGGTGTAAGCCTAGATGGTGGACACTTTCATCATGGTGATGTTTTAGGTGAAGATGATACAAGAATCTTTGTGGTAGAGTGTTTACCACAAAGCGTTCTTGTTATAAAACCTAAAGATATTATGCAAATGGGTTTTGTAGCTCACTCTATAGGTAACAGACATACACCAGCTGTGTTTGAAGATGGTGCTATGATTATAGAAGATGATTATCTTATAGTGGATTGGTTAAAGGAAAATGATGTGCCATTTGAGCGTACTGAAAAAGTGCTTCGTCACGCTTTAAGACATGCGAGTCATACACACTAATGTTAGGTCAGTTTTTATTTGATAGCGCTTTTGCTAACGGTGCGTATTCTCACAGCTTTGGTATGGAAAGCTATATAGCTTGGGGAAAAGTTAAATCCGCACAAAGTTATCAAGAGTGGCTTACTAGATATATGATTGATGTTTTTGCGGTGTCTGATGGTGCAGTGTATGCTATGGCGTATATGCTAAAGGATAAGCGTTTAAGTCTTTTAAAACTAGCTAGAGTTGCTAATGCTTCTATTTCTAGTTTTGAGTGTCGTATGGGTGCAGTAAATATGGCTCGTGCTACTCTTAAAAATACAGAATTTATGCATAATGACCTTGCTAAGTGGTATGCAAATATATGTGAAAATGAAAGATTTGCACATCCAGCTATAGCTTGTAGTGTTTTATCTGATGAGTCTATGGCTAGTGAGTATGCTTATGCTTGTATTAAAACGCTTACACAAAATGCTACTCGTGCTATACCATTATCTTATAAAAAATCAAGCGAACTTTTACATGATAATATAGCTTTAGCAAAGAAGTCTTCCAAGAAGTCTTTTAAGATAGCTAAAGAGTTGTTATCTTGCGGGTATTTTAGTCTAAAAACGATAGATGAGTGCGATAAGCATGGATATGCTAAATCTGTTTTTTCTTCACATCAAGAGCTAGATATTGCTATGTTTGCACATGAAAAGTTAGACTTTAGACTTTTTATGAGTTAATCTGATAGGGTTTGTATAATCAAACCCTTTTTTCTTCTTTTTATAAATTTTTCCAAATTTCGTTTGTTTTGCTGTTTTGTCTAAATAATAAAAATTATTATTATATATTTTCTATTAAATGATATTTAAGTATGATGTTGATAGTATTTTATGGTTTATAAACCATATTTTGGAGATTTTATGAAGAAATTGATTTTTGCTTTGCTTGTTGGCATTTTGGGATTAAATGCCAAAATGGTTGAGATTACTGATGTTGTTGGCAATAAAGTTAGTATTGATGCACCTGCTAAAAAAATAGCACTTGGTTTATACTATACAGAGTTTATGGCTGTTGGTGGTAAATTTGACAATGTTGTTGGCTTTTCAAAAGTTACCTTTAGTGAATGGAATGCAAATCTTTGGAAAATGTATTTAAAGGTTATGCCTGAGCTTGATAAGGTTGCAGATTTTGGAGAAGCCGAAGCTGGGACTTTTTCTGTGGAGAGAATTTTATCTTTAGAACCTGACGTTTTAGTTCTTGCTAAGTGGCAGTATGACGGTATAAAAGAAAGCCTAAAACCACTTGAAAAGGCAGGTATCCCTGTTGTTGTGATTGACTATCATAGCGGAAACTACCACTCTTTAAGCACAAAAATTTTAGGTCAAATCACAGATAACGAACAAAGAGCTAATCAAATCATAAATGAGTATGAATCAAAACTAAACTACATAACACAAAAAACAAAAAACATCAAAAATAAAAGCACAATTTATGTTGAGTATGGGTATACAGGTGCTAAAGAAAACGGCATAACATACTCTCATTATATGTGGGGAGATTTGATTGATAAGGCGGGTGGAGCAAATATAGCTGATGGTCTTGTAAAAACCCACGGAGCTATAAATCCAGAAACAGTTTTAGTTAAAAATCCAGATGTTATCATCATCGCAGGTCGTGAAGCTGAAGTAAAAAAAGGCGAAACTATGCTTATGGGTAATGATATATCGTTTAAAGACGCTAATGATAGGCTTAAAACATTCACTCAAAGGGTTGGCTGGAGTGATTTAAATGCGGTCAAAAACGGTATGGTTTTTGGTGGATATCACGGTATGCTTAGAAATTTAAGCGATATTTTTATGATAGAGTATATAGCTAAAGCTTTATATCCTGATGTTTTTGCTGATTTAGACCCTAAAAAAGATTATCTTGAGTTTAACAAAAAGTATCTTCCTGTCGTTCCAGAAGGTACATTTATGATAAAGTTAGATGATGAGAAGTTTTGATAAAGAGCTAAACACATACAAAGCTACGATTAAAAGGCGTTTAGTTATCATCTTTGTATGTGTTGTTTTGACAGCTTGTTTTTTTATATTTGATATTGTTACAGGACCTGCACAACTTGATATTGGCGTTGTTATCAAGTCGTTACTTTCAAAATTTTTTGATTTTGATTTGCCAAAAAGTTCAATTAATATCATTTATAACATAAGACTTCCTATGGCACTTATGGCGCTTGTTGTAGGTGCTGCTCTTGGGCTAAGCGGTGCTTTAATGCAAACGATTTTAAACAACCATTTAGCAAGTCCATACACGCTTGGTCTTAGTGCGGCGGCTGGATTTGGTGCTTCTTTGGTTATAGCTTTTGATATAGGGTTTGCTTTTTTTAGTGTTCCGCTTGGTGCGTTTTGTATGAGTTTTTTAAGCTCTTTTGTTTTGTTTTTGTTTGCCAAAAAATACCACACTGAAACGCTTGTTTTAGTCGGTATAGCGATACTTTTTTTGTTTCAATCTTTGCTTTCTTTGGTGCAATTTTTAGTAAGCCCAGAAACTTCCCAACAAATTCTTTTTTGGCTTTTTGGAAGCTTAAGCAAGGCAAATTATACAAACATTAGTGTGATTTTTGCACTTACAATAGGTGCTTATCTTTGGCTACTTAAAGATAATTGGGCTTTAAGTGTATTTAAAATGGGAGAAAAAAACGCTAGAGTTTTAGGAGTAAATCTAA
>CAZYDK010000049.1:0-9687 GCA_964646025.1 uncultured Campylobacteraceae bacterium
GAATGAATTTTTTGGTGTGATAAAAACAAAGCTAAAAAATAGTGCCACAAACTTTTCGTGCAAACTACCGCTTATACTAGATTATGATAGTCCAAGTAAAGTCGTGCATTTAAAAATGCTAACATATGATAAAATCATAACAATCACAACAGATGAAAACACAGTTAAAGCTATGGATATCAAAGATGGCGATGAAGTTGTAGCTATGGTAAAAGCTGATGATATAATGATAGGGATTTGTGAGTAAATTTCGTTTGTTTTAGTTATAAAATCAGTTTAAATTTCGTTTGTTTAAAGCTTTATATAACAATACCCAAACAAACGAAATTTAACAATCAAAAATAAGCCACACTAAACCAAAAAACCAAGCAAAATCAATCCGCTTTATGGGATTTAATCTCTAGCTGATTTTCCAAACTGCAAATCCTGATACGCATAACACCCATAATTATAACCTAGCTTGCAAGATTTTTTATAGTATTTTTCTGCTAATTTTATATTCTTCATATCTTCATATTCTTTTGCAATTTTTACGCATGCTTTAGCATTACCATATACACAAGCTTTTAGACTGTATTTTTTAATATTTGTTATCTTAAACAAAGATAGGCAAGCATCTGCATAATTATAATCACAAGCTTTTTGATAATAAAGCGTAGCTTTTTTAATATCTTTTTTAACCCCAAAACTCTCTAAATCTCCACTAGCATATATATCACCTAAAGTAATACAAGACTTAGTTAGACCATTTACACAAGCTTTTTCTAGGTATGTAGCTATCTTTGCGTCATAAGTTTTACTATTTTTATATAACTCTAGCCCTATTTTTTGGCAATCTTCATAAAAATTGTTCTTACAAGTTAGCTCCCATATCTTTTTAGCCTCATCTAGCTTATGTATCTTTTCATATATAAAACCAAGTTTAGCACAAGCTTTTATATCTCCTTTATCACAATCAGGCTTATACTTGATACCGTCACTCGCATAGATGATATTACTATCATACGCAAGATTAAACTCATTATAAATATCACAAGCTTTTTTATCACCAAAATCACAAGCTAGCCTAAGATAATACTGAAGAAAAAAGCCCTTTTTTAAAAAAGCAAGTTTATAACAAGCATCTTTACCTTTAGCATCACAAGATTTTTGGTAGTAATCTATAGCCTTGTTCTCATCTATGTTTTCATAATAAACCCCCAAATCATAACAAGCTTGACTAATTTTATCATAGTTTTCATAGCCTACTTTAGCACAATCATTTTCTAAAACTTCTAAATCTTTTGCACTCAAAATACTAAAAACCAAAACTATAAAGCAAAAAAATCTTTTCATATTAGTCCCTATAAAATAAATTTCGTTTGTCTAGCTTACCTAAACAAACGAAATTTAAAAATTATCTTTTAAAATCATACAACTAGCAACAAAGCCACCCATACAAGCTAAATTATAATAATATTCAGCCTTTTTTAAATCTTTATCTAAAAAAAATCCAGATTCATAAACTATAGCTAAATTGTTACAAGCAAAATACACTTCGTTATCACAAGCTTTTTCAAAGTAAAAAATCGCCTTTTTGATATCTTGCTTAGTGCCAAATCCATTTAAATACAAAGAAGCGACAAAGCCACACGAACTCATCACTCCGCTACGACACTCTTTATCAGCTTTAATAAACTGTTTTTTAAAATCATCTGCACCAAAAACACTAACCAAAAACACCATAAAAAAACATACAATCTTTTTCATTAATCATCAAGCCTCATAGAAAAATCAACCCATCTAGCTTGATGGATTGTAGCACCGCTACTTACGCTATCAACCCCACTTCTAGCATACTCTCCTATCGTATCTAGCGTGATATTTCCACTTGCTTCTAATTTTAAAAATGGATAATTTTCATCTCTCCAAGCAACTATTTTTTTGCACTCATCTGCACTCATATTGTCAAGCAAGGCTATATCCACTCCAGCTTTTGCTGCATTTTGCACCTCTTCAAAGCTGTCGCATTCTATTTCTATTTTTGTGCCTATTGGCATTTTTTTTCTAGCATTAGCTAAAAACTCACCTAAATCCTTTACGCCACGAAGATGTGTGTCTTTCATCATCAACATATCATCAAGCCCCATTCTATGGTTTTGACCGCCACCACAAACTACTGCGTATTTTTCAAGCTCACGAAGTCCAGGTCTAGTTTTTCTAGTATCTAAAAAATTGATTTTAGCCTCACCTATCGCTTTTTTATACAAAGATGTTAGACTTGCTATACCACTTGCGTGTTGTATGAAGTTTAGCATTACTCTTTCAGAAAGTAAAATTATGCTTTTAGCTCCTTCTATCGTAGCTATTTTATCGCCTTTTTTAAACTCATCGCCGTCTTTTACAAAAAGCTTTAAAACTAGTTTTTGCATATGTGCTATTTCTTTTAAAAATACTTCTCCAGCAAAAACTCCATTGTCTTTTGCGGTGATTTTCACCTTGATAATCTCATCTTTTTCTATGATTTTAGAAAACAAATCACCACGACCCAAGTCCTCTTCAAATGCTTGTTCTATAAGTTTTTTGATATTCATAACAACTCCTAAAAATAAAACCTAATTATAAGACAATAAGTTAAAACCTAAGTTATGAAGTAAATTTCGTTTGTTTATAATATATCGTTTTATGACCCAAACAAACGAAATTTAAGCTTAATTTTATGGGGGGGGGTAAAATGCTTTTTTATTTTATTTTAAGGAGAAAATATGAAAAACTTTTTTATTAAAACCTTTGGTGGTCTTGTTTTGGCTTATTATTTAAGACAATTGTTTTTTGGAGCTTTGTTTGGGATTGGTTTTTTGTATATGTTGTCTGAAGCTATGAGTTTTAAACTCATAGTAGCGGCACTAATAAACACCTTGCTTTATCCATACTCAAGATTTGTTTATGAGAGCATTGTTGGTTTTATTATGGGCAATAATGTATTTTTCTTTCAAGGCAAATTATTTTTTGTGTATTGGTTTGTCAAATTTGCCACTATGGGGCTTTGTTGGGCTGGTGCTTTTTTTATAGCGCCGATAGGACTAATCTATCTTTATTTTAGAAATAGTAAAAATTTAGATTAATTAAAAAAAAAGGGGGGGGGTAAATTTCGTTTGTTTAAAATACAAACTTTCATACAAGATAAAAAATTAAAAAATGCTGTAAGATAAAAAAGAAGATAGAGTAGAGCTAAGCTCTACTCTTGTTTTATTAAAGTTTTGTAGCGTTATCTTTTAGATAATCAGCAACACCAGCTGTGCTTGGCTTCATACCTGCATCACCTTTGTTCCAGCCTGCAGGACATACTTCACCATGCTCGTTAACAAATAACATTGTATCAACCATTCTAATCATCTCATCAATGTTTCTACCAAGTGGTAAGTCATTGATTACTGCGTGTCTTACTGTGCCGTCTTTATCTAGCAAGAATGAACCACGAAGCGATACAGCTTCACCAAAAAGAACATCAAAGTTTCTTGAAATTTCTTTTGTCATATCAGCTACTAATGGGAATTTTACTTGACCGATACCACCTTGATTTACTGGTGTGTTTTTCCATGCAAGGTGACAAAACTCATTATCACAACTTACACCGATTACGCTTATACCACGAGATTTAAATTCTTCATAGCGGTTGTTAAACGCAATAATCTCACTTGGACATACAAATGTAAAATCTTTTGGATAAAAGAAAACTACTGCACCTTTTTCACCTATGTTTTTATATAGATTGAACTTTGGCTCTATTGTATTATCACCTAAAACTGCTGCTGCCGTAAAATCTGGCGCTTTTTTTGTTACTAACATAATTTCTCCTTAAAAATTTAATTATTTTGTAATTATATACACAAAAGTTAATCATTAGTTTATATTTTTAAAAAATAAGACTAATTTTATCGTATTTAATCATTTAAGATTTTTATTAATTTGGTCTAAAACACCATTTATGAGCTTTGGAGCTGATAATGCCCCTAACTCTTTTGCTAGTTCTATAGCTTCGTTGATGATGATTGGGTTGTCAAGATTTGTAAAAAGCATTTCATAAACACCAAGTCTTAAAATCCCCTTTTCAACACTTGCAACATTACAAAAACCTTCATCAACCATAACTTCATTTAAAGTTTTATCAATTTGGTCTATATTTTTAATAATCCCATCATAAAGCCCTAAAGCCCAAGCTTTTACATCGTTTCTTATCTTTTTTTCTTCTAAATATTCTTCTATAAAGTCTTTATTGTCGTCAAATTCGCGAGAATAAAGCAAAGAAACAACAGCTGCTCTTGCTTGATGTCTTGTAGCCATAATTATCCTTTTATATTTTTATATAAATCAAGCATTTCAATAACAACATTCATAGCTTCAAAACCTTTATTTCCAGCTTTTACACCAGCTCTATCTATTGCTTGAGCTACATTATCAACTGTAAGTATTCCAAAGCTAACAGGCAAATCACTATTAAGCCCTGCTGCTGCTATACCTTTTGTGCTTTCTGCTGCTACATAATCAAAATGTGGAGTATCACCACGAATAATCGCACCAAGACAAACTATAGCGTCATATTTTTTACTAGCTATTGCTTGTTTTAGAGCAAAAGGCACTTCAAAAGCACCAGGAACTAAAATAAGGTCTAGATTTTTTTCATCTCCACCATGACGCAAAAAGCTATCTTTTGCACCCGCAACCAAACTATCTGTTATAAAGTGATTAAATCTAGCATTGATTATCGCTATTTTTTCATTGCCATTTAGTTTTAATTTTCCTTCAACTATATTCATATTTATTCCTTTATGTCTAAAATTTGCATTAGTTTATCAACTTTACTTTTAAGCAAATCTAATTTTATCATATTTGCTCCGTCACTAAGTGCTATACTTGGGTCAAAATGTGTTTCAAAGAAAAATCCATCAACACCAACAGCTGCTGCCGCTCTTGCTAGTGGATATACATACTCACTTTTACCACTAGAACAACCATCGCCCATACCAGGCATTTGAACGCTATGTGTAGCGTCAAAAACAACAGGAGCATACTCACGCATAATTATAAAACTTCTCATATCAACAACTAAGTTTCCATAACCAAAACTTGAGCCTCTTTCTACCAAATAAACTCCTGCTTTTTTTGAGTTTTCATAAGTTGGCTCTTCAAAACCTCTGGTTTTTAATGCTTTTACAACAATGTGTTTTGTATCTGCTGGACTTAAAAATTGTCCTTTTTTGATGTTTAGTTTTGCTTTTGTTTTGGCTGCAGCTACTAGCAAATCTGTTTGCCTACATAAAAAAGCAGGGATTTGAAGCATATCTACAACTTCTGCAACTGGTTTTGCTTGATAACTTTCATGAATATCTGTTAAAAGCTTATAACCAAAATCATCTTTTACTTTTTGCAAAACTTTTAACCCTTCATCAAGCCCAGGACCGCGGTAGCTGTTTAAACTCGTTCTATTTGCTTTATCAAAACTTGATTTAAAATAAAAATCTATCCTATCATCATTTGCTAAACTCTCTAAACCTTTTGCTATTTTGAAAATATTTTCTTCACTTTCTATAACGCAAGGTCCAGCTATAAGTACTATTTTATTCATTTTTTTCCTTTGGTAAAACTATTTCTAAAATTATAGCACTAAGTCCGCCTGTAGCTATAGCAGAACCAAATAAAGTTTGGAAAAATGTTGGCAAATTATCTATGATATGAGGTTGAGTGCTAACTCCAAGCCCTAAAGCTAAAGATATAGAAAGTATCATAACAGAGCGTTTATTTAACTCATCTCTTGCTACGATTTTTATACCTGTTGCAGCTATTGTCCCAAACATAACCAAAATTGCTCCGCCTATAACAGGTTCTGGAATTTTAAGTGCAAACTTAGCAACTATTGGAAATATACCACAAATCATTAACATAACACTTACTATATATCCTACATATCTACTAGCAACACCATTGAGTGCTATTACAGCGTTATTTTGACCAAAACATGAGTTTGGAAAAGTATTAAAAAACCCTGATACAAAAGAGTTAAATCCATTTGCAAAAACCCCACCTCTAAGTCTTCTTTCATAAACTTCCCCTTTAAGTGGTTGGTTACTTAACTCGCTTGTAGCACTAATATCTCCTATAGTTTCAAGTGAAGTGATGACAAAAATTATCACAAAAGGCAAAATCAAAGATGGCTCAATACTAAGTCCATAAAAAAGCGGTGTTGGAGTTATAAAAACATCTCCACCACTTACTCCACTTACATCAAATCTACCAAAAAACAAAGATACGATAATACCTACAACTATAGAAAAAAACAAAGCTCCAACCCTAAGAATTGGTTTTTTAAATGAGTTAAAAAACACTATACAAAGCAAAACCACACCACTTAAGGTTAGATTTTCTAAACTTGCAAATTGTAAATTCTCTGGTAAATCTTTATTCATACTAGCATATCCGCCACCAGCACTTACAAGACCGTTGCTAATAAGCGTAAGTCCTATAATCATCACAACAATACCACAAACAAGGTTTGATATCACTTTTTTGACATACTTTAGGCTTACTGATACTAGCATCTCTGTGATACTACAAAGCATCAAAGTCCCAAAGATAGCAGAAAGTATCTCCACTTCGCTTAAATCCTGCTTTTTAAGAGCTAAACCACCCACTATCACAGCTGAAACAAAGTTAAAACTTGTGCCTTGTATGCTAAGTAGTCCAGAGCCTATTTGAAAACTACCTATTTTTATAGTCATCATTTGGATAAACCCTGCTACACCACTAGCAAATAGCGACATAGAAATAATTCTAGTCATATTTTCTTCGCTAAGTCCTATACCATTGCCTATCAAAATAGATGGAGTGATGACAGCCACAAACATAGCAAGTAAATGCACCAAAGCGGCTAATATTGCACGCAAAAACGGTGGCTTATCATCAAGCCCATAAATAAGTTCGTTTTTCAAGATGTCTCCTAAATGATAAATTTCGTTTGTTTGAGTTTAAATTTCATTTGCTAAACCACTAAACAAACGAAATTTAAAGTCAAATCGCACAACTTTTTTCACAAACACCATTTAAAGAATATGCCTTGTAGATTATTTTATTTCTTCCTGTGTTTTTTGCTTCATATAAACATTCATCAGCTTTATGTATATAATTTGTTAAATCATCAATATCATAAACACTAACACAGCCTATGCTTATACTAGAGTAAAACGCATGTTTATCAACCATAAAACCATAATTAGCAAACTCAGTTTTCAAATACTCAAGCTTGTTTATAAAGCTAAAATTATCTAGTAAATCACTTTTTCTTTCTAAACCAAAAATCACAAATTCTTCCCCGCCCCACCTACAAACATTATCTTTGCCAAATATATCTTCTAGCATATTAGCTAATTTTTTCAAAACTTCATCGCCAATAATATGTCCATACTTATCATTTATTATTTTAAAAAAATCTATATCAACAACGGTAAAATAAAACAACTCATCTTTATATAATGTTGATTTTATAAAATTGATATTTTCAATAAAAGCACTTCTAGCATTTAAATTTGTTAGTGGGTCTTTTAAAGATGTTTTTTCCAAAATCTCATTTTGAGCTTCTTGCTCTAGTAAAAAAGCAACATAATTTTGAGAAACAAGATATGTAAAAATAGTAGCAAATAAAACCACCATAAAACAGTTAAAAAAGTAATATATGTCCCCAAAAAAATAATCAAAAACATATAATTTAACGCCCAAAGTATAACCATAAATATCAATAACAAAATACAAAAATAAATATAATAAAATTTCAGAAACAACCACTATGTGCTTAATAGTGCTAGATGTAAAAGAGTTTATATAATAAAAACTAATTAGTAAAACTATATTGTATTGAAATCCATAATCCCAACCCAAAACAAATGCCATATATGTCATATGCAAACAAACGCCAAGATGCATAAGAATTATTGCTAAATCAACATTTTGTCTTCTAAGTGAAAAATAAGAACTTGTAAAAAATAAAAAAATCAAAACACAAACAATAAAAATATCAATCATAGAAAATGATATAAACAAACAGCCTTGCAACAAGCTAAATATCATACAAAACAAAATTACATTTTTAATGGTTGCTTGTAAAGATGAAACTTGTAAATAACTCATTTATACCACACTATATTTTGTTTGATTTTTACCAGATAATTTTGCATCATAAAGTAAATTATCCGCTTGTTTTATAATATCTTCTACATCAGTATCATTTTCAACATAAACAAAGCCAAAACTGATACTAACATTAACTTTCATATCACCAGAAAACATAACATTGCCACTTATACTTTTTCTAATTGATTCTATATGTTCTAAAGATTTATCTAATGAAATATTAGAAAGTATCACAACAAATTCTTCCCCGCCCCATCTAGCGCAAACACCATCTATCAAATCCATTTTAGAATGTATTATGTTTGCTGTTTCTCTTAAAACATTATCACCAAAATTATGACCATAATTATCGTTAATTTTTTTAAAATTATCCAAATCACCTATGCAAAATACAAAAGAAGCGATTTTTTTACTTCTAAACATGGACAAAACATTATCTAAATACTCTCTTGCACTTCGTCTATTTAAAGAGCCTGTTAAAAAATCATATTTTCCACGCTGTTCTAGCATATTTTTTTTGTTTTCTAAAGTATTTATTACAATTTTTCTTGAAATATTTGTCATATTTGCGTATATAATCAAAGTTGCAACAACAAAAATAAAATGAAACAAATAAAAACAAATCTTAACCTTATCATTTATCACAATAATCGGTTCTTTATTTTTAAATATACATAGCAAACAAAGAAAAACAACAAGCTCAATACATGATATTGCCACATTTATAAAATTTGTTTTAAAGTTGTGAACATAATTTAAAGTTATAGCCATTATCATAAAAAGATAATAACCATACCCCCAACCAAAAAAGAAAATCCCAAGAAAACTAACTATACAACTAAGCAAATGACCCCAAAGCATTATAATAGTTGTTCTTACTGTTTTATTTTTTTGAAAAATAAACCACAAAGAATAGGTAAAAAATGCAATTATAAAAGGTATATATAAAACTTGTAAAACACTATCATTTTCAAGTAGTAAATAACACGCAAGAAATGCTAAAAAATAAACAACTTGTAAAAATAAAACAGCCAAAATAGTAACTTTTGCTATACGGTCATAATAAAAATTACTTTGCCTTGGCTCAAAATGTCTTGTAAAATTCATAAGTTACCCTAAAATATGGCTAGAAGGTAGGAGAATCGAACTCCTCGCAAGATAGCCAGCTACCCTGCCACACGATTTGAAGTCGTAGGGCTTCACCAGAATACCAAACCTTCCACTAAATTAAAGTTGAGATTATATACAAAATAATTTAAATTTTTTTTGAATTTTATTTCTTAATTTATATTGATTTAATTTTTATTTAAGATTAAGATAATAAAATCTCGTTTTTTAAATTGCAAAACTTTGATGAGCGCTCATAGCTCAGCTGGATAGAGCAACGGCCTTCTAAGCCGTAGGCCAGAGGTTCGAATCCTCTTGGGCGTACCACTTATGCGGATGTGGTGAAATTGGCAGACACGCCAGACTTAGGATCTGGTGCAGCAATGCGTGGAGGTTCAAGTCCTCTCATCCGCACCACTT
>CAZYDK010000050.1:0-9238 GCA_964646025.1 uncultured Campylobacteraceae bacterium
AATATGCCATAAATTTCGTTTGTTTATAAATTTGTGTTTTTGTTTTAAGCTTTAAATTTCGTTTGTTTTTAGTGTGGTTTATACACATTTAGTAGGTCAGCGAAATTTGGCTTTTGATATGTTTTTATATATGTTTTGTTTATTTAGGCTTGTTTTTATTGTAAAAAATACGCATTTTTTCTTTATTTTTCAAATCAAAATTGCTATTATTTTGCAAATTATAAACCTAAGGACTATAAAAATGGATATAAGAAAAGAATTTTTAGAATTTTTTGAAAAAAAAGGACACAAGATAGCTCCATCAAGCCCGCTTGTGCCTGATGATGCTACGCTACTTTTTACCAACGCTGGTATGGTGCCTTTTAAGGGCATTTTTACAGGCGAAGTGCCACGCCCAAACCCACCACGCCATACAAGCTGTCAAACATGTATTCGTGCGGGTGGAAAGCATAATGACCTTGATAATGTAGGCTATACCGCAAGACATCATACTTTTTTTGAAATGCTTGGAAATTTTAGCTTTGGGGATTATTTTAAAAAAGATGCGATTGCTTATGCGTGGGAATTTGTAACAGAAGTTTTAAAGCTCCCAAAAGATAGACTTTATGTAACAGTGCATGAAGAAGATGATGAAGCGTATTTGATGTGGCAAGAGCATATAGCAAAAGAACGCATTTATAAATTTGGCGATAAAGATAACTTTTGGCAAATGGGTGATACTGGACCTTGTGGGCCATGTAGTGAGATATTTTATGACCAAGGCGAAGAAAACTTTAAAAGCGATGAAGATTATATGGGCGGGGATGGAGATAGGTTTTTAGAGATTTGGAACCTTGTTTTTATGCAGTATGAAAAACATCCTGATGGCTCTAAAACGCTACTTCCAAAACCAAGCATTGATACAGGTATGGGACTTGAAAGGGTAACTGCTATAAAAGAAGGAAAGTTTAGCAACTTTGATAGCTCACTTTTTATGCCTATCATAAACGCTATATCTAGCCTTGCAAATAAGCCTTATGAGTATAAAAGCGGTGCTAGTTTTAGGGTGATAGCTGACCATTTACGCTCAGCTACATTTTTACTAGCTCAAGGAACTACTTTTGATAAAGAGGGTAGAGGGTATGTATTACGCCGTATAGTTCGTAGAGCTTTGCGTCATGGGTATTTACTAGGATTTAAACAGCCGTTTATGTATAAGCTTGTAGATGTTGTTTGTGAGCTTATGGGTGGACATTATGAGTATTTAAATGAAAAAAAAGCTTTTGTTAAAGAGCAACTTAAAAGTGAAGAAGAAAGATTTTTAAGCACTATTGAAAATGGTATAAATATCTTTAATGAAGAGCTTAAAAATACTAAAGATATTTTTAGTGGGGAAGTTGCGTTTAAGCTTTATGATACTTATGGTTTCCCGCTTGATTTAACCACTGATATGCTTAGAGAAAAAGGTATAAAAGTTGATGAAAAAACATTTGATGAGCTTATGCAAAAGCAAAAAGACGCTTCAAAAGCAGCTTGGAAAGGTAGTGGGGATAAGGTAGCTAGTGGAGAGTTTAAAACTTTGCTTGATAAGTTTGGTGAAAATGAGTTTGTAGGATATGATAATTTATGCTTTAATTCTAAGCTTTTAGGAGCTTTAGATGATGAGTTTAAGGTAGATGATAATGGCGTTTGGCTACTTTTTGATAAAACTCCATTTTATGCTACAAGCGGCGGTCAAAACTATGATAAAGGCGAGATTTATAGTAATGATGAGTTAGTGGCAAGGGTTTTAGAAGTAGAGAAGTTTTATGGGCTAAACTTATGTAAAGTAGAAAAGCTTAAAAACCTTCAAACAAACGAAATTTACACTCTTTGTGTAAATAGTTCAAGAAGAAACCAAATCGCAGCACATCACTCAGCAACGCATCTGCTTCACTATGCTTTGCGTGAAGTTTTAGGAGATACTGCTACTCAGGCGGGGTCTTTTGTGGATTTTGATAGGCTTAGATTTGACTTTAACTATATTCGTGCTTTAAGCCCTGATGAGCTTAAAAAGGTTGAAAGTATTGTAAATGATATGATTTTTAAAGCAGATACTAAAAAAACAGAACTTTTAAGCATAGAAGAAGCAAAACAAAGCGGAGCGATAGCACTTTTTGATACAAAATACGGCGAAAAGGTAAGGGTTTTAACGCTAGGTAAAAGTAAAGAACTTTGTGGTGGAACGCATGTTGAAAACACAGCAAATATAGGTCTTTTTGCCATAGTTAAAGAAAGTGGAGTAAGTGCTGGAGTAAGACGCATTGAAGCTGTTGCTAGTAAAAGTGCTTATGAGTATTTAAACTCATATAAAAACGAGCTTGAAAACGCTAAGCTAGAGCTTAAAACAAATGATATAATAAAAAGTTTTGACAAGCTAAAAAATGATATAAAAGAGCTAAAATCAGCAGCTAGTAAAGGTAATCAAACCTATAATGCAACAGATATAAATGGCGTTAGTGTTTGTGTGAGCGAATACGATGGAATTGATATAAAAGCTAGTGTTGATGAGTTTAAAAACAAATACCAAAAAGCAGTGATAGTTTTAATCTCACAAAAAGATGATAAGGTAAATATCGCCGTAGGTAGCAAGGATAATGCGGTAAAAGCTGGTGCTTTAGCTAAAGAAGTAGCTATGTTTTTAGGTGGAAATGGTGGCGGTAGAGATGATTTTGCCACAGCTGGAGCTAAAGATACTAGCAAGATACCACAGGCGCTAGATTTAGCGTTAAAGCTAATTAAAGAAAGACTTGCATGAGCGAGATTTTATATCTTGCTAAAGATGTTTATGCTTATTATTTAAGCTTAGTTTTTACAATCGTTTTTATAGGGCTTAATTTGTCTTTGATTTTAAATGCTAAGCTTTATCTAAAAGAAGATGTTAAACAAAATGATTTGAAAAAAGTTTTTAAACATTTTATTGATAAGCATTTGGTGTTTATGTTTGTGTGTTTGGTAGGATATATAATTAGTGTGTTTTTTGCATATGATTTTGATGCAAAAAGCCCTTTTTATATGCCTATTTGCACTGTATCAATATCTTTTTTTGTGTTTATTTGTGCGAATTTTATACATATTGTTGCAAGGTCTTATATAATCAAAAAAAATATAGCAAAAGATGAAGCGGTGGTATGTGCTGAAAATTTTGTGATTATTATATATTGTTTTGCGTGTTTAAATGTTTTGATATATTTTTCAATACTGTTTTTAAATATGCTTTTATTTAGAATATAAAGGAGAAAAAGCGTGAGATTTTTCAAACTTGGTATAAAGATTATTTTTGTAGCTTTATTTTTTGTTTTGCTTGGGGTTGGGGTTTTTATTTTTCATAATATTTTGCAAATTCAAAACGAAAGTTATGATTTTAAAGAATTTAAAGTTCCACTTACAAGCCATATTTATGATAGAAATGGAAAGCTTATAGCAAAAGTTTTTGAAGAAAATAGGGTTTATGTAAAGTATGAAGACATTCCACCAAGACTTATAGAAGCACTTGTAGCTATAGAAGATACAAGCTTTTTTGAGCATGAAGGTATAAACATAGACGCTATTTTTAGAGCAATTGTAAAAGATATAAAAGCAAGAAGTATGAAAGAAGGTGCTTCAACGCTAACTCAACAGCTTATTAAAAATACAATGCTAACCCGTGAAAAAAGCCTTAAAAGAAAGTTTAAAGAAGCTGTTTTATCGTATGAGATAGAATACCGCTTAAGCAAAGAAGAAATCTTAGAAAGATACCTAAATTATATGTTTTTTGGACATGGATATTATGGGATTAGAACGGCTTCGCTTGGGTATTTTCATAAAGAACTTGATGAGCTTAACTTAAAAGAAATAGCTATTTTAGTAGGTCTTCCAAAAGCACCTAGCACATACGACCCTACAAAAAGACTTGATTTGTCGCTTTCTCGTGCAAATAGAGTTTTAAACAGAATGTATAACTTAGGTTGGATAAGCAAAGATGAGTATGAAAAATATGTTGATTATATACCTGATGTTTTTGATGATACACTAACTCAAAACAAAGCTCCTTATGTAGTAGATGAGGTTTTGCGTCAAGCTGCGGCTATGGGTATAGATGATATAAAAACAGGTGGATATGATGTGCATTTAAATATAGATTTAAATGTGCAAAATATAGCACAAGAAGCTGTTAAATTTGGCTATGATGAGATAGTAAAAAGAGATAAAGATGTTGATTTAGAGCAAATTAACGGAGCTATGGTTGTGATTGAGCCTGATAGCGGAGCGGTTTTAGCTTTAGTTGGTGGGGTTGATTATGAAAAAAGCAATTTTAACCGCGCTACTATGAGTAATCGTCAGCCAGGTTCGTCTTTTAAGCCATTTTTATATCAAATAGCACTTAATCTTGGCTACTCTCCTATGAGTAAGGTTGCTGATATTTCTAGGGTTTTTGACCTTGATGAAAAAGATGAAAAAGGTAAAAATAAAAGATGGACGCCTAAAAATGTCGGTGGGAATTTTCAAGGTATGGTTACACTTAAAGACGCTCTGACTAGAAGTAGAAACCTAGCAACACTAAATCTTATGCTTGATATTGGGCTTGATGTTGTGTATCCAAAGATTTTGGCATTTGGTTTTGATGAGAGTATACCGCAAGATTTATCAATATCTCTTGGAAGTTTTGGTATAAGTCCTTATAAATACTCTGAGCTTTATACAACTATATCAAACTATGGCGCTAAGCGTTCTTTGGTTTTGATTAAAAAGATAGAAAAAGAAGGCGATGTGCGTGAGTTTGAAAGCACTAAAACTAAGTATTTTGAGCCAGAACAAGCATATTTGCTTATAGATATGATGAGAAATGTTGTAGAGCATGGAACAGGTAGAAACGCTAGAGTAGCGGGGTATCAAGTAGCGGGTAAAACAGGAACATCAAACAAAAGTATAGACGCTTGGTTTGTTGGTTTTACGCCAAATGTTCAAGTGATAACTTGGTATGGAAATGATAATAACACACCTATGAAATATACAGAAGGCGGTGCTAGAACAGCTGCTCCTGCTGTTGGGTATTTTTTAAGAGAATATGTTAAAAAATATCCTACAAAAAAAGTTTTTTGGAGACCACCTTTGGTAAAACAAGGTATTTATAATGATAAGCTTGAGTATTTTACAAATACTTCACCGCTTCCAAGACAAGATAGTATTGATTCTGTAACAAATACTCAAGATGAAGAGTTGATGTGGTAAAGCTTCAAACAAACGAAATTTAGTGCTAAATGTAAATTTCGTTTGTTTGTGATGATTTGGGTTATTGATAAATATAATCAGTTTTTAAGTAGCAACTAAGTTGCATACAATATACTTCTTTTCATCAAATTTTATTTTAAGGATTTTTATGAAAAAGGTTTTATTGTTTTTTATGGTTTGTGTGGGCTTGTGTGCTAAAGTTAGCGTATCAATAGCCCCACAAGAGTTTTTAGTAGAAAAGATAGCAGGCGATACTGTAAGCGTAAATACTTTAGTAGGCACAAATGATGACCCGCATTCTTATGAGCCTAAGCCAAAGCAGTTAAAAGATATTGAAAAAAGCGATATTTACTTTAGAGTTGGTATTGAGTTTGAGGATATTTGGGTGGAAAGACTAGCAAACAAATACAAAAATATCAAGTTTATAAACACTCAAGAAGGAATTGTTTTTATGAAAAACTCACATCATCACGATGAGCATCATCACAGTCATTCTCACAATGATGATGTTTATAATGGTAAATTTGATGATAAAGATGTTAAGGATAGAGAGTTAGCTGATTGGTATGGGGAGTGGAAGTCTGTTTATCCGTATTTAAAAAATGGTAGTTTAGATGAGTTTTTTAAAGCAAAAGCTAAAGCAGATGAGTCTAAAACACAAGATGAGTATAAAAAGTATTATGAAAAAGGTTATAAAACAGATGTTGAAAAAATCATCATAGATAAAGACGGCATAGCATTTTTTAAAAACAATTCATCTTTTAAATCAAAGTATGCTTATAAAGGTTATAAAATCTTAACCTATAAATCTGGTAAAAAAGGTGTGAGATTTTTGTTTGAAAGAGTTGGAGATAATGATACTCCAAAATATGTTCAATTTAGCGACCACAATATAGCTCCTACAAAAGATTTAGGACATTTTCATATCTTTTTTGCAAATTCAAGCCAAGAGAAGTTGCTAGAAGAAATGGAGAATTGGCCTACTTATTATCCTATAAAAATGAGTGCAAATGATATTAAAAATGACCTTATACATCATATATCAGGTCATAAGCACGACAATCATCACTCACATAATCACCACGATGAGCATCATCATCACGGAGAATTTGATACTCATATTTGGCTAGACCCTGTAAATATGCAAATAATGGCAAAAAACATAGCTAATGCTTTAAGCAAAGAATACCCAGAGCATAAAGCTTTATATGAAACTAATTTAAATAAACTACTTTTAGAGCTTGATGAGCTTGATAAATACAATCAAAACAAGCTTTCATCTTTAAAAGGTAAGCCTTTTATGGTTTATCATCCTAGTTGGGGATATTATGCTAAAAGATATGGTTTAAAGCAAATTGCAGTTGAGATAGACGGCAAAGAGCCAAAAGCAAAAGATTTAGAAGAGCTAGTAGAAGAAGCTTTAGAGCATAAGATTAAAATTATTTTTGTATCTCCTCAGTTTTCAAGCAAATCAGCAGAAGTGATAGCGAAAAAAACGAACGCAAAAGTTTATAAGATAGACCAGTTAAGCAAAGATTATATCAAGCAGATGAAAAAAATGACAGATGCTATTTATGATAGCCTTAGATGATAGGGGACTTTTGAGAGCTTTAGTTGTTTTTTTTATCTTTTTGCAGCCCATGTTTGCTTGTGCTTTGTGTAGCCTTCAAACACCAACCGTGCATATAAAAACCCATTTTATAAAATCCCAAAACCATATAAATGGAATTGATTTTGAATGGGTTTTTTCTAAAAATTTTACAGACCTTACGATTTTAAGTTATGATTTAAATGATGATAAAATCTTAGATGAAAAAGAACTAAAAGCTGTTAAAACAGCTCTTTTAGATTATTTGGAGCAAAGAGCTTTTTTAACATCTATTAAGTTTTATTATGATGATAATGATAGCCAAAGGGTGTTTTTTCACACAAAAGATATAAAAGTTTTTATAAAAGATGATAGCCTTAGGTTTTCTTTTTCTACTTTGTTTAAAGAAAGCATTGAAGCTAGAGCTGGGCTTGTTTTTAGGGTTGTTGTTAAAGATTATGATGAGTATTTTAATTTTGGCATAGTTAGTTTAGAAGATGAAGTTTTTAATGACACATTATATATAAAACAAAACCAAAACCTAAACACAAGTTTTTATGAGTTTGCTAAGGGTAAGGTAGTTAGTCATTCTTTAGAGCAAATCAGCCTAAAAGAAGATAAGCTTAACGCATTTGATAGACTAAATTTAAATATCTTTGAGCTTTTAAAAAGTGGTTTTAAAAATGATAATAACTTTTTAAGCTTTTGTTTTTTGATTTTTATTAGTGTTGTTTATGGGTTTTTTCACGCTTTAGGACCTGGTCACGGAAAACTACTTACAAGCTCGTATTTTATAAGCTCTAACAAATCTTATAAAAAAGCTTTTTATTTTGCTAGTTTGGTTGGGTTTATACATATTTTTAGTAGTTTTTTACTTACTAGTATATCTTTGTTTGTGATTGAAAATTTGGTAAAAACCAAAGTAAATTACTATGCTTTAAAAATCAACGCTGGTTTAATCTTTGCTTTGTGTTTGTTTATGCTACAAAGAAAGCTTAGACATAAAAAAACTTGCTTTTGTAAAACCTGTGATAAGTCTTTTAAGATTTCTTATCTAAACTATAAACCACAAAAATTAAAAACCATAAAAAGTAGTAGTCAAATTAGTGATTTTATCATAGCTTTAGGAGCTGGTGGAATTCCTTGTCCTGCGACAGTGCTTGTGTTTATGCTTGCTTATAGTTTGGGTAAGTTTTATCTTGCTTTTATATGTGCTTTTTGCATTAGTTTAGGAATGAGCGTTGTGATATTTGCATCTGCTGTTTTTGGAAGTTTGGGTAAAAAACATCTTGCTTTTAAAGGATATTTAGAATACGCAGGTATTTTGATGATGATGGCTCTTAGTATTTGGATGATGTTTTTTACTAATTTAAGGATTGTTTGATGAAGTGGATAGATGTTAAAAATTTATGTTTTGATTATGATAATAAAGTGATTTTAGATGATATTAGTGCTAGTTTTAATCTTGATGATTTTGTGGCTATCATTGGTCCAAATGGTGGTGGTAAAAGCACATTTTTAAAACTTATTCTTAATCTTTTAAAGCCAAAAAGTGGGGATATATCTTTAGGATTTAGCTTAAAAGAAATAGGTTATGTCCCGCAAGTTTTCAACACCAATTCAAACTATAATATGCGTGTAATTGATGTTGTTTTAATGGCTTTTTTAGATAGCAAAAGGTGGTTTTTTTACTCAAAAGAAGATAAACAAAAAGCTTTAAAAGCTCTTGAAATGGTTGGTATGAATGGATATGAAAACCACCAGATAAACAATCTTAGTGGTGGTCAAAAACAAAGAGTTTTTATCGCTCGTGCGTTAGCTAGTGATTCTAAATGTTTGCTTCTTGATGAGCCAACGGCTAGTATTGATATCAAGGGTCAAGCACAGATTTTTGACCTACTTAAAGAGCTACATGAAAAACATAAAAAAGGCATTATGGTTGTTTGTCATGACGCGTCAATTGTTCTTGCGTATGCAGACATCATAGCTTATATCAATAAAAAAATTCATATTCACAAAAACGATAAATCTAGCCAAAATCTTGATTTGCAAAGACATCTTGCTAAAGACTTAATGCACCTTTGTGAAATCGAGCTTATGACAAATGTGTGTGGTTGTAGTAAAACTCCTATTAAATCTAATATATTTAAATGACAAATTTCGTTTGTTTGGTGGCGTTGGTTTTTGTTGGGACTAATTTTTAGACTAGTGGCTAGAGAGTTAAGCGGGGGTTGCCACCTACTTGCAGTGGGTTTGCTTTTGGTGGTTTTTTGTGATGATTTGCCTAAATTTCGTTTGTTGAACAAAATGGCGTATTTATAGCTAACGCTATATTGATAAACTCAGACTGCAAAACCAAACCCGCTTAAACAAACGAAATTTAGTTTTGCAAGAGTTAAAAAGCCGTTTCAAAGTCGTTTC
>CAZYDK010000051.1:0-9234 GCA_964646025.1 uncultured Campylobacteraceae bacterium
TTCAAACAAACGAAATTTAAAGTGTTTTTTTAAAAATTAAGTAAAAATAAACAAAGCTTACTAACAAACGAAATTTGATTTTAGCTTTACTTTAAAGCTTCATTCTAAGCTAAGAAAAAGTCTTTTTTATATATTATTTTATCTTCCCTGAGCAACGCGGGTTTATTTAATTTTGGTCTAACGCATTTTATTAGCGACTATGTTTAGACAACCGTGATGTGGTGCGTTATAAAGCCCTTGTGGCAAGCATTGCAACCTTTAATGTCTTTCACTCGCATGTTTTTTAGGTTATAAGACCTTTAAAAGCAAATTAACGCTTGCTTGGGTTTTTAAAGAGGTTATAATGGATGAACTAATATATGAAAATGTTTTAAAAAACGATTTAAAATTAGCAAGTTTTGGCAAAAGAGCAATCTCAAGCACGATTGATTTTGTGTTGATTTTTATTGTTTTTTTTATTTTGCTTAGCGTTAATTTAACTAATGAAGAGCTTGAAAATATAAACTTATTATTATCCTTGCAAGAAAGTGCACAATTAGAGCCTAATTTTTTAAGCTCTTCTAATAATCAGGCTGCTGTTTTAAACGCTTTAAAAATAATGACAAAAGTTAGTTTTTATTTTATCGGCGTTTATTTTTTTTATATTTTAATTTTTACTTTTTTATATGGTAGTAGTGTTGGAAAATTTATTTGTAAAATTTCTATAGTAAATCAATACACTTTATTAAAGCCTAGTTTTTTTAGCGCATTTTTAAGAGCGTTATCTAAAAGCTTTTTAGACATTATATTTTTTCCATTTGGACTGCTTGGATACGGACTTTATTTTTATGGCAAATCAAAAAGAAACATAAATGATATGTTTTCAAGAACTGTTGTTGTGGAAAACACACTTTAATGAGAATTTGTTTTTTTGTTTTTTTGTTATGTCTTTTTTTACATTCTAAAGAATTTACACTATACGCTCCAAACATCACAAATAAAGACGGTAAATTAGTATCTGATGATGGAGTTGTTTTGTTTTCTAAAGGGTATTTTGCTAGAGCAAAATCACTTTCTTATGATGAAAAAAATGGAATTTTGATTTTAGAAAATGATGTTTTTATAAACAATCAAAATAGCTATACAAATACCCAAAAAGCTGTTATTAATGTAAGTAAAAATTCCATAGATTTTAAAGATTTTTTTTTAGGTAATAGTGAGTTTGAAATATGGCTAAAAAGTAAAAATGCAATATATGAAAATGATAAAGTTATTTTATATGATTCTTATGTTAGCTCATGTGAAGTTGATAAGCCAACTTGGAAAATAGGTTTTAGCGTTGGAGCATTTGATGTAAGAACAAAGGATTTATCGCTTAAGCATTCTTTGTTTTATTATCAAGAAGTGCCGATTTTTTATATGCCTTTTTTTGATATAAATGTTGAGAATATAAGGCGTAGTGGGTTTTTGGTGCCTGATATTGGTATTGCTACAAAAGATGGGCTTTATTATAGACAGCCTATTTACTTTGCTCCTGTTAGGTATCTTGATTTGCAGTTTGACCCTATTATAAGAACTCACCGTGGATATGGTCTTTATAATATTTTTCGTTTTGCTGGACCAAATAATATTAGGCTTGATTTAAGCGGTGGTTTTTTTAAAGATTTTAGAAAATACACTAAAGACAATGAGCTTTCAAACTCAGAGCATAAAGGTATAGAGCTAGAATACACTCAAGATAGTTTATTTTTTAAAGATTATTTGTATGAGGGGCTGTATATTAAAGGGGCTTATTTAAACGATGTTGATTATATAAACTTGGTTTCTAATAAATTAAAACTAGATGGTAATTTTGTTAATTCAAAGTTTAATTATTTTGCAAGTAGTGATAAAAATTTTTATGGGGTTTTTGCAAGGTATTATATAGATACATCAAAAGAAAGCAATGTTGATACTATACAAGAACTACCACATTTAAACTATCATAAATATACAGATAGTTTTTTAAATAACATTTTTCAATACGCTATAAACATAGACGCTAAAAACTTTTATAGAAAAGAATTATCATCTGCAACGCTTTATAAAGCAGATGTTCCACTTTCTATTAATTTTTCTTTGTTTGATAATTATCTTGATATCAAGCTAGAAGAAAAACTAGTGGCAAGTTATGCTTCATATAATAAATATAAAACTCAAGAAGAATATATCCTAGCTTCATCTACTAGCTTGAAGTTAAGTTCAAACCTAAGCAATAAATTTGAAACTTTTTATCACAACATTAGCCCAGAGATTTCTTTTAACTTACCAGGATTTTTAAAGGGTGGATATAGCGAAGATTATTTATATAATTATAATGAGATTAGAAGTATAGATTTTGCTTTTACGCAGTTTTTTTACAATCAAAATAAAAATAAAAAACTAGAGCATTTTATAAGGCTTAGCTATTTTGATGATAAAGATAAATTTGGGGTTATAAATCATAAGATAAGATATTTTTTTACACCATCAACTTATATTAAAGATGAAGTTGCTTATGATTTAGATAAAGATAGGCTTCAAAAGCATTTTTTAACTTTGGGTATTGGTATAGACGATGTATTTAATACAAATATTGGTTATTATTATAGCCATATAGATGAGTTAGAAAATCCAAAAAACGAAAATTTAGTTCATTCTCTTTCTTATATTTATAAAAATAGATATAAGTTTTTTTACTCTTTAGAGTATGATTTAAAGCTTTCTAATTTAAATCAGTATTTATTTGGATTTACATACCGTAAAAAATGTATAAACTATACAATATCATACAAGCAAACTATAGACCCGATTTTATCAAAAGATAGTGATAGTAGAAAACAGCGTGGTGTGTATTTTATGATAAACTTATATCCGCTAGGCGGAGTTACATATGATTATGCTTTGGAGTAGAAAATGTATTTTGAAAATCAATTTGAATCATCAAATCTTTTAGCAGAGCTTATACCTAAGGCTGAATTTAGCGATTATTTTATCATATGCTCTTCACTTGATAGTGTGCCTTTTGTGGATAATTTAGCGGGTATTTTGGGCTTAGAGTATGATTTGTTATTTACAGAGTTTATTTACTCGCCAAACAACAAAGAATGTGAGATTGGAATTGTAAGCGAGACTATGGATATGATTTTAAATAGTGCTCTTATTAGGTCTTTTGAAATACCAAAAGAATATGTATATGCCGAAGCAAACAGAAAATATGATGAAAAAATTAGTAAAAATATTTATAAATATAGAAAAAATGAAAAGCTAAGCAATGTATTAGATAAAAAAATACTTCTTATAGATGAGGGCGTAAATACTGGTGCTACGGCTTTAGTTTGCATTAAAAGTCTTTTTAGCAAAGGTGCTAAATCAATCACATATGCAACAGGGGTTATAGCCAAAGATTTAAAAAATCAATTAGAAGAATTAGTAAGCGAAGTATATGCTTTAAAGATAGTTGAGCATTTTATAGATGAAGAATTTTATTATAAAAACAAAATTAAAGTAAATGAAGAGATGATTTTAGATACACTTAAACTTAGTAAAAAATATAAACCATTTTTAAAGGAAAAATAATGCGTTATACATTAAACATAAACAACCAAACTCAGATTTTTGACATCAACGAAGTAGCTAAACAAGCAAATTCAGGCATACTTTTAACGATTGGTAAAAGCGTTGTTTTAGCAACTATAGCTAGAGAAGATAAGAAAGTTGAAGAAGATTTTTTACCACTTACAGTTTCATACATAGAAAAATCTTACGCAGCAGGTAGATTTCCTGGTGGATATATCAAGCGTGAGACAAAACCAGGGGATTTTGAAACACTTAGCTCAAGAATAGTAGATAGGTCACTTAGACCGCTTTTTCCAAAGGGTTATTTATATCCTACACAAATAGTTGTTATGGTATTATCAGCAGATGATAAAGAAGATTTGCAAACTTTAGCACTAAATGCAGCTAGTGTGGCTTTATATCTTAGTGATATTCCTATTAAAGCTCCTGTGTGTGGTGTTCGTGTGGGGTGTATAAATGGCGAACTTGTTATAAATCCAAACAATCATGAGCTTGAAAAATCAAGTCTTGATTTGTTTGTATCAGGGGTAAAAGATGAGCTTTTAATGATAGAGATGAGAGCTTTAGCAGATGAAAATAATATGAATGAATTTAGCGAAGATGAGATTTTAAACGCTTTAGAATTTGCAAAAAAAGCTATACATCAAGGCTCAAACATATATGAAGAGACTTTTAAAGAGTTTAAAAAGACAGCGGATTTGGATTTAAATCCAGAGCTAGATGATGAAAATATAAGAACCTTTATAAGTCAAAATTATCAAGGTGAAATCAAACAAGCGATAAATCAAATGGCAAAATCCGAGCGTGCAAGCGAGCTAAATAAAATTACAGATAAGATTTTATTAACGGATACTTCAATACAAAATGAATGGACAGCAGAGGCTGTATCTTGCGAACTTGGTAGGATAAAAAAACAAATTGTAAGAGAACAAATTTTAAATGATAGGGTAAGGGCAGACGGAAGAAAGCTAGATGAGGTAAGACCAATAGATATAAAAACAAATATCTTGCCAATGGCACACGGTAGTTGTCTTTTTACTCGTGGTCAAACTCAAGCGCTTGTTGTAGCTACTTTAGGCGGTGATGGTGATGCACAAATGCAAGAGTTTTTAACATCAAAAACTCCTGTTGCTGATAAGTTTATTTTTCATTATAATTTTCCAGGCTTTAGCGTAGGTGAAGCAAGTCCGCTTAAAGCTCCAGGGCGTCGTGAGCTTGGACATGGAAACTTAGCAAAAAGAGCTATTAATCCTAGTATTAAAAAGGATTATCCGCACACTATAAGGCTTGTTTCTGAAATCCTTGAAAGCAATGGAAGTAGTTCAATGGCAAGTGTTTGTGGTGGTGCTATGGCACTTCGTGCAGCTGGAGTAGATAGTATTAAGCTTGTAGCTGGAGTTGCTATGGGGCTTATTACAGAAGATGATAAATATGCGGTATTGACTGATATTATGGGGCTTGAAGACCATGATGGGGATATGGATTTTAAAGTAGCTGGTTCAAAAGACGGTATCACAGCACTTCAAATGGATATAAAACTTGGTGGTATTGATACGCAAATACTTCAAAACGCTTTATATCAAGCACAAAAAGCAAGACTTCATATACTTGAGATTATGGAAAAAGCATGTGATGATATTGTGATAAATGAAGAAGTGTTACCAAAACTAGAGATTTTTTACATAGAGCCTAGTAAAATCCCTGATATTATAGGTAGTGGCGGAAAAACAATCCGTGAAATCATAGAAAAATTTGCTGTAAATATAGACCTTGAAAGAGAAAAAGGAGAGGTTAAAATCAGCGGTTATGATGTTAGTGGGGCAAAAGATTATATTTTGGAAAATATCTTAAAAGATAAAAGTTTTGATAAGGGTAGAAAAAGCAAAAAACCACAGCTAAATGTAGGCGATGAGTTTAGCGGTATAGTAAAAAGCATAGTTCCTTTTGGTGCTTTTGTTGAGCTTGAGGGTTGCTTTGTTGATGGGCTTTTACATGCCAGTAAAACAAAAGGAAAACTAATTAGAGAAGATGATAAACTAAAAGTTAAAATATCAGAGATTAAAGGTGGAAAAATAGCACTTGATTTAGTGTGAGTTTTAGGTGGTGGGGTATAAACAAACGAAATTTAGCTTATATGAGCTTTTTAAGTAGATTATAAAGGAGTGTATATGACTACTGTAATTTATCATGAAAAACCCATAAAGCTTTTAGGTGATGATATAAAGGTTGGAGATGAAGCACCTTTGGTTACCTTAAAAGGTAAGATGTTAGCTGATGTGCAAATAGGAGTTAGGGGTAAAACACAGATAATTATGTCTGTTCCAAGCCTAGATACTCCAGTTTGTGAGCAACAAGCAAGAGATAGCAATCAAAGACTAGCATCTTTTAAAAACATAGAAACAATTTTTGTAAGCATGGATTTGCCGTTTGCCGCAGATAGGTTTTGTGCTACTAAAGATATACATAATCTTACTTTTGCTAGTGATTATGCATTTAGAGATTTTGGCTTAAAATATGGCGTTTTGCTTGGAAAAAGTGTTTTTGAGGGTTTGCTTACAAGGGCTATTTTTGTTATAAAAGATGGTGTGGTAGTTTATAAACAAATAGTTCCTAATGTAATGCAAAAGCCGGATTTAAAAGACCTTGAGGATTTTTTATTTAAAAATTATCATGTTTATCCAAGAAGTTTGAAAGATTGTTAAATTTCGTTTGTTTTGGTATTTGATTATAAATTGATTGATGAAAGGATTTAGATGAAAGTAGGATTAGTATCTCATAGCTATCAAAAAGATAAGCAAACTACGATACAAAAGACATTAGAGCTTATAAAAAAATGCGTTAGTGATGGGGCGGAGCTTGTATGCTTACAAGAGCTTCATCAAGGGTTTTATTTTTGTCAAGCTCAAAATGTAGATAATTTTGATTTTGCAAGTGAGTATGAAAAAGATGTAGAGTTTTGGTCAAATGTAGCAAAAGAGCATAAAATTGTGCTTATTACTTCACTTTTTGAAAAGACTTTAGAAGGGCTTTATTTTAATACAGCTGTGGTTTTTGATAGCGATGGTAGCATTGCTGGTAAGTACCGCAAAATGCATATTCCTGATGACCCTCAGTTTAATGAAAAGTTTTATTTTACGCCAGGCGATATTGGTTTTGAGCCGATAGATACTTCGCTTGGTCGCCTTGGAGTGCTTGTGTGTTGGGACCAGTGGTATCCAGAAGCTGCTAGAATAATGGCGCTTAAAGGAGCTAAAATTTTATTTTATCCAACAGCGATTGGTTGGCTAGAAAACGATGATGAAGCTACCAAAAAAGAGCATAGGGACGCTTGGCTAAATGTTCAGCGTGGTCACAGCATAGCAAATGCTTTACCACTTGTAGCGGTAAATCGTGTTGGGTTTGAGTTAGCAAGTCTTAGCGGTCATGAAAATCCACAAAAAGGCATTGAGTTTTTTGGCTCAAGTGTTGTGTATGATAGCTTTGGTGGGATTTTGTTTAAACAAGATAGTAGCACTGAGTGTGCAAAAGTAGTTGATATAGATATGCAAAAGTGTGAAAACACTCGCCGTTGGTGGCCTTTTTTAAGAGATAGAAGAATTGACAAATATGAAGACCTTTTAAAAAGAGTTGGAGTATAAAATGGTGCTAGTTTTAGCTCTTTGTGTTTTTGTATTTATTTGCGTTTTTGTTAGTTTTAAACAAATTAGCTTTTTGCGTTCTTTTATGGATAAAAAGCCAATTATTTTAGAACAAGATGATTTTTTAAATGCTATAAAAGTTGGGATAGAAAATGAAAAATTTTCTATTTTTTCAAATTTTTATGTTCTTGTGATAAATCTTTGTTTTTTGCTTTTTGGTTTTGCTTTTTTAAAAGATTTACTTATCAAAGAAAACACGATACTTGAAGGGACTTTTTTTATACTTTCTTATCTTTTTATAACAAGTATTTTAAACCTTCCAACAAGCTATTATAAAACATTTGTAAAAGATAAAAAACAAGGTTTTACAAACTCAAGCTTAGGACTTTTTATAAAAGATAGCATTAAATCTTTGCTTTTGCTTTTTATTTTTGGATTTTTGCTTATTTATCTTTTGCTTTTGTGCTTTGATTTGCTAGGTGGTGCTTGGTGGATAGGGGCTTTTTTGGTTTGTTTTTTGTTTGTTTTAGGGGCAAATATTATCTATCCAAACTTTATCATCTTTTGGTTTAACAAGCTAAAACCACTAGAAGATGAAAGCCTAAAAACTAGCATTGATGAGCTTTTGCATAAAGTTGGTTTTAAATGCGATGGTGTTTTCATAATGGACGCTAGCAAGCGTGATAGTAGGCTAAATGCTTTTTTTGCTGGGCTTGGCTCTAGTAAAAAAGTTGTGCTTTTTGATACTTTAGTGGATAAAATGCCAAAAAATGAGCTTTTGGCTGTTTTAGGTCATGAGCTTGGGCATTTTAAACATAAAGATATTTTAAAAAATATATTTTTTATGGCTTTTGTGTTTTTTGTGATGTTTTTTGTTTTTTCTTTTGCAAATGATGAGATTTTAAGTCTTGTATCGCTTGATGGTTTTAATGCTGGAGTGATAATGTTTTTGCTTATTTACTCAAATATCGTTTTAGCTCCGCTTATGCTACTTAGCTCATACATTTCACGCAAAAACGAATTTGCAGCCGATAGGCACGGAGTAGATATGAGTAGTAAAGATGATATGAAAAATGCACTTATAATTTTAGCTAAAGAAAACAAAGCTTTCATAAGCTCTCATAAGCTTAAAGTTTTAGGATATTCTCATCCGCCGATACTTGATAGGATAAACGCCATTGAAAATCTATAAAGCCTTAAAGCTTTTAAAAGAGCTTGAAAACTCATCTTTTGCAAATGCTTTTTTATCTTGTATGCTAGATGTTGATACTTCATATCTTGTTTTAAATGCAAATAAAGATATAAATGAAGATGAGTTTTTAAAGCTTGTAAATCTTTATAAAAACGGCACTCCTTTTGAGTATATTTTCAAGTCTGCTAGTTTTTATGGGCTTGATTTTTATGTAGATGAAAGAGTTTTAATCCCTCGTTTTGATAGTGAAATTTTGCTTGATAATGCTATAAATCTTATAAATGAAAAAAATATTCAAAATGTTCTTGAAATAGGCTTTGGAAGTGGCGCTTTAAGTATAATGTTAGCTAAACTCACAAAAGCAAAGATAAAAGCTTGTGATATAAGTAGTGGTGCTTATAGTGTAGCGATGATAAATAAGCAAAAACACCAAAGCGATGTAGAGTTTTTTATAGATGATTTTATGAATGTTGATTTTACTAAGTTTGATATGATTTTTTCAAACCCACCTTATATAGCAAATGATTATAAGCTTGATAAATATGTCTTAAATGAGCCTCATGTAGCACTTTTTGGTGGAGAAGTTGGCGATGAGCTGCTTAAAAAAATCATACAAAAATCAGCTAAAAGCGGAGTTAAGTTTATAGCCTGTGAGTTTGGCTACGACCAAAAACAAAGCTTAGAAAACGAGCTTTTATCTTGTGGGTATGAAAGTAAATTTTATAAAGATTTTGGTGGTTTTGATAGAGCTTTTGTAGCTTATAAAGACTAGATTTTATCATAAACAAACGAATTTTTTGGTGGGTAAATTTCGTTTGTTTGATTTGA
>CAZYDK010000052.1:0-9137 GCA_964646025.1 uncultured Campylobacteraceae bacterium
ATAGCATTTGGTGGAGCGATTGGGGCTATTTGTAGGTATGTTTTAAGTAATTTTTTTAATAGGTTTTATTTTGGTGGGGTTGTTTTAGGGACTTTGTTTGTAAATGTCATTGGTTGCATACTTATCGGGCTTTTTATGAGTATGAGTAAAAAATACGGCTTAACAAACGAAATTCGCCTTTTATTTGTTACTGGATTTTTGGGAGCTTTGACCACATTTTCTACATTTTCGCTTGAAAGTATTAATTTACTTCAGACAAACTTTACAGCTTTTGTTTTAAATGTGGTTTTAAATGTAGTTTTGTGTTTAGTGGCTACTTATTTTATGTTAAATATTTTTAAGTAAAAAGTATTTTGGCGGATATAAAATTATACAAATAAGCAAAATGATATATAATAAAAAAAATAATTTTTAAGGAGATTTAAATGGAGTTTAAAACCGAAGTTAAAGAACTTTTATCACTTATGATACATTCTTTGTATTCAAACAAAGAAATCTTTTTGCGTGAGTTAGTGTCAAACTCAAGCGACGCACTAGATAAGCTAAAGTTTTTAAGCATTAGCGATGATAAATACAAAAACATCACATTTGACCCACAAATCAAAATCAGTGTAAATAAAGAGCTAAAAACCCTAACCATAGAAGATAATGGTATAGGAATGGATGAAGATGATTTAAATAACAATTTAGGTACGATAGCAAAAAGCGGAACAAAAAAATTCATTGAAAGCATGGGCGAAAATGCTAAGAAAAATAGTGAGCTTATAGGTCAATTTGGTGTTGGGTTTTACTCAGCTTTCATGGTAGCTTCAAAAATAGAAGTTTTGACAAAAAAAGTGCTTGATGATAAAGCATATCTTTGGTCTAGTGATGCGGCTACTTATGAGATAAGTAGTGCGGATAAAGATGGTTTTGGAACAAAAATCACACTTTATTTAAACGATGATGAGTTTTTAGATGAATACAGACTTGAAAATATCATCAAAAAATACTCAAACCACATACATTTTCCAATCTTTTTAAACAAAAAAGTTTATGAAGAAAAAAAAGAAGGCGAAGAAAATAAAGAAGATAAATATGAGTTTTCACAAGTAAATAAAGCAAAAGCTTTATGGAGAATGGATAAAAAAGATATCACAGATGAAGAATATAACGAATTTTATAAAAGCCTAAGCTATGATTATAGCGACCCATTTTTACATATCCACACAAAAGCAGAAGGAGCTATAGAATACACAAGCTTATTTTATGTGCCAAGTGTTGCGCCGTTTGATTTATATAGAGCAGATTATGAGGGCGGTATAAAACTATATGTAAAAAGAGTTTTTATAAGTGATAATGAAAAGATTTTACCACCATATCTTCGTTTTATAAAAGGTGTTTTAGATGTTGAAGATTTACCGCTAAATGTTAGCCGTGAGATACTTCAAGAAAACAAAATTATGGCAAATGTAAAATCAGCAAGTGAGAAAAAAATTCTAGCAGAACTACTAAAACTAAAACAAAAAGATAAAGAAAAATACCTTAAATTTTATGCTATTTTTGGCAAGGTTTTAAAAGAAGGGCTTTATGGTTTTGGTGGAGAAAAAGAAGGCATTTTAAAGTTACTTTTCTTTAAATCAACTCTAAATGATGAGCTAATAGACCTTGATGAGTATAAAAATCATATAAAAGATGATTGTATTTATTATCTTTGTGGAAAAGATTATGAAAAGCTTAAAAACTCTCCACTACTTGAAAGCTTTAAAAAAGACGGAAAAGTTGTGCTACTTATGGATGATGAAGTGGATACTATCGTTATGCCTATGGCAGGAGAGTATGGTGGCGTGAAGTTTAAATCTATTAGCGAAGTAGAGTTTAAAGATGAGCAAAAAGAGCAAGATGATGAAGCAAACAAAGAAATCTTTGCTAAAATCAAAACCGCATTAGATGGTAAAGTAAAAGATGTAAGAAGCACAAAAAGACTAAGTGATTCATTGTCATGCCTAGTGTTTGATGCTGGTGACCCTGATTTTGCTATGCAGCAGATTATGAAGCAAATGGGACAGCAAACAAGTGACATTTTACCGATTTTAGAGATAAACACAGAACATAAAGCTTATAAAAAACTTTGTGAAGATGAAAAGCTTTTGGATAATTTATCGCAAGTTGCATACGGCACGGCTGTTTTATCGCAAGGTATGGATGTAAAAAATCCACACGAGTTTAACAAAGCCGTATTGGAGTTGATAAATTTAATCTAAAAGTATTTACAAAAGTGATATTTAGGATATAATAAAAACTTTAATTTTAAACAAAGGAGTAACAAATGGCAATTTCAGTTTATTACGATAAAGATTGTGATTTAGGACTAATTAGGTCAAAAGTTGTTGCAATCATAGGTTTTGGTTCTCAAGGACACGCACACGCAGAAAACCTAAGAGATAGTGGTGTAAAAGTTATCATCGGTCTTAGAGAAGGCTCATCAGCAAACAAAGCTAGAGCTAAAAACTTTGAAGTTTTAAGTGTTGCAGAAGCTACTAAAAAAGCAGATGTTATCATGATGCTAACTCCAGATGAGTTTCAAGCACAGATTTTCAACGCAGAAATAAAGCCAAACCTAACAAACGGAAAAGCAGTTGCGTTTGCACATGGATTTAATGTTCATTATGGACAAATTGTTGCACCAAAAGGTGTAGATGTTATCATGATAGCTCCAAAAGCACCAGGTCATACAGTGAGAAACGAATTTGTAAATGGTGGTGGTGTTCCAGACCTTGTAGCAGTAGCTCAAAACGAAAGTGGCAACGCACTAGAACTTGCACTAAGCTATGCAAGTGCTATCGGTGGCGGTAGAACAGCTATTATTGAGACAACATTTAAAGATGAAACAGAAACAGACCTTTTTGGCGAGCAAGCAGTGCTTTGCGGTGGTCTTACAGCGCTTATTGAAGCTGGATTTAACACACTTGTTGAAGCTGGTTATGAGCCTGAAATGGCTTACTTTGAGTGCTTACACGAGATGAAACTTATCGTTGATTTGATGTATCAAGGTGGTATCGCTGATATGAGATATTCTATATCAAATACAGCTGAGTATGGGGATTATATCACAGGCGAAAAAATCATCACAGAAGAAAGCAAAAAAGCTATGAAAAAAGTTTTAAAAGACATTCAAGACGGAACTTTTGCAAAAGATTTTATCCTTGAAAGTAGAGCAAACTATCCAAGAATGAACGCAAGACGCAATCTAAGCAAAGCAAGTCTTATAGAAAAAACAGGTTCAAGACTTCGTGATATGATGCCTTGGATTAAAGCAAACAAACTTGTAAATCAAGAGAAAAACTAAGAAAAAAGGGCTTTTTAGCCCTTTTTAGGATATATTTTGAGTAAAAAACCACCAAAAGTAGAAAAAGCTAACACCAAACCCGCCAAACAAACGAAATTTAGCACCAAAAACCAAAAACCAAAACAATCAGCACCCAAAAAACGTACACCAAAAAAACAAAACAAAAAAAGCTTTTTTAAAAGTATTTTTATAAGTGTTTTTATAATAGCTTTAGTGGTTATTTGTGCTTTGTTTTACATAAAAGATGAATCTAAAACCGACACTTTGGTATCCACACAAACCAAAACAATTACAGATAAAAATATCAAAGATAAAGACATAGAAAAACTAAAACAAGATATACAAAAACAAAAGCAAGATAAAGAAGATATTTTTAGCAAAATTAACGCTAATTCTAGTAAAACTCTAGCAGATATAAAACCACCTAAAAAGCAGTTTGATGAGCAACAAACACAAGAAGTATCTGTTTTTGATGATGAAAGCATAAAAAAACCTTCCAAACAAACGAAATTTGAAGAAAAAATCACACAAGAAGTCTCTGTTTTTGATGATGAGAGCTTAGAGCTTACTAAAAACACCAAACAAACCCCTAAACAAACGAAATTTAGTAAAACCAAACCATATCTAACTATCATTATAGATGATGTGGCAAACTCTAGCCATGTAAATCTTATAAAAAGCACAAACCTTCCTATCACGCCAAGCATTTTCCCGCCGTCATCATATCATCCAAATACACCAAAACTAGCTAAAGAATTTGATGTTTTTATGGTGCATTTGCCTATGGAGGCTGTGAGTTTTAACAAAGAAGAAAAGCACACGCTAAGGGTAGGGGATAGCTACAATACTATTTTAAATACATTAAACGCTATTAAAAAAGATTTTAAAGGGCTTAGATTTTACAACAATCACACAGGTAGTAAATTTACAAGTGATTATGAATCAATGCGTAAGCTTTTAGAAATCTCTGATAATTTAGGTCTTGTTTTTTTAGATTCTAAAACAATAGCTAGTTCAAAAGCAAAAGATATAAGAATGGCTCAAAAAAAGCTTTATTTTGTAAGAGATGTTTTTTTGGATAATCAAGATAATGAAGAGTATGTAAAATCACAGCTTTTAAAAGCTATAGAATTAGCTAAACAAAAAGGCTACGCTATAGCTATCGGACATCCAAGAATTAACACTATAAATGCTATCAAAAACACAGATTTTAGTGGTGTAAATATCATCAAAATAGATAAAATGTATGATTTTTTAAGGCATAAAAAGTGAAAAAAATCCACCTAGAGCATTTAGCTGGTATAAAAGATGATGAGATTTATTATAAAGGGGATTTGTCTTTACTTGCTAAACCTAGAGTGTCTGTTGTGGGCTCTAGAAAAATGAGCGTTTATACTAAAAACCTTTTATCGCATTTAGTATCTAAGCTAAGCTCAATTGGTGTTTGTGTGGTTAGTGGTGGAGCTATAGGTGTTGATATTTGGGCGGCGGAGCATTCTTATCCAAACACAATAGCAGTTTTTGCAAATAGCCTTGATACTATCTATCCAAAGCAAAATCAAGTCTTGATACAAAACATCTATCAAAACGCCTTAGCTTTTAGCGAACACAAAGACAATAAAAATCCAAAAAAATGGGATTTTTTAGAGCGTAACCGCATAGTTGTGGGTTTGGGCGAGTTTTTAATCATAGCTCAAGCAGACCTTAAAAGTGGCTCACTAAATAGTGCAAACCATGCTATAAAACAAGGAAAACAAATCTTTGTTTTACCACAAAGAGCAGGGGAGAGTGACGGCACAAACGAGCTTTTATGGCAAAACAAGGCAAAACTTATATATGATATAGATGTGTTTTTAGAATATGTTGCAAATTATTTTGGACTAAATCAAAGTCAAAAAGATGAAAATGATGAGATTTTAAGCTTTTTAAAAACTCCAAAAACCATAGATGAAATGGTTGGGCTTTTTAAAGATAGGGTTTATGAGTATGAACTTATGGGGCTTGTTAGGATAGATGGCGTAATGGTTTATAGGAATTAGTATGAATATTTTAGCACTTGATGTAGGACTTAAAAGAATAGGTGTAGCACTTAGCATAAGCGGTATTGCTATGCCACTTGATGCGGTGATTAGAACAAATAGGCAAAAAGCAGCAGAGCAAATCAAAGAGCTTGTAAAAGCTCATAAAATAGAACTTTTGTTAGTTGGTATCCCTATGGGTGGTGCTAGTGAGAATGAAATGAGAAGACGCATAGAGCATTTTGTAGGGCTTGTAGGTTTTGCTAATGTAAAATATGTAGATGAAAGTTATACAAGTAAAAACGCACAAAAGCTCATAGGTAGCAAGAAAAAAGATGGCAAACAAGACAGCATGGCAGCATATTTGATGCTTAAAGATTATTGTGATGTATTGTGTTAATTGTGGATATTTTAGCTTAAGATTATTTTGTAAAAATTGTAAAGATGTTTTAAAAATACCAAGCTATATACAAAGAAAGCTTGAATGTGGGCTTGATGTTTTTAGCTTTTATAATTATTCTGAGATTAAAAAATTACTTTTTTGTAAGCATAAAGTTAGTGGTTATTTTATATATAAAGCTTTGGCAAGTTATTCTTTTAAAAACTTTGCAAAAAATTATCAAGGCTTAAAAGCTTATAGCGTAGCTTTAGATGATGAGATAAATGGTGGTTATTCTCATACGGCTATTTTAAATCATAATTTAAAATCAGAAAACATAAAACCATTACATAATGTAATTTATGCAAAAAACAAAGTAAAATACTCAGGTAAAAGTTTAGAATATAGACAAAAACATAAAAGAGGGTATTATTTAAAAAAAGTAGTAGATAAGCCTGTGATTTTGGTTGATGATATTATAACAACAGGGCTTAGTTTAACACAAGCTTATAAATTATGTATGCAAAATGATATAAATGTGTTGTTTGCTTTGACTTTAGCAGACGCTAGAGCTTAAACAAACGAAATTTGATAAAAAAGGATAGGTATGAATGTAGAAAAAATTTTAAATGACTTAAAAGATAGTTTTAGCGGGAAAATTGTAACTGATACAACACTTAGAGCCTGTTTTGGTTCTGATTCTAGCTGTTATGAGTATATACCAAAGATAGTTTTATTTGCAAACAATATCAAAGATATACAAAATCTTATCAAATTAGCACAAAAGCATAAATTTTCTATCACTTTTAAAATAAACGGCACAAGTCTTAGCGGACAAGCCCAAACAGATGAAGTTTTGTGTTTTGTAAAGTGTTTTAATGATATAAAGATTTTTGATAATGCAAACCAAATCAGCTTAGGCTCAAGCGTTATTGGTTGTGATGCAAACAATCTTTTAAAACCATACGGCAAAAAAATAGGTCCAGACCCAGCTACAATAAACGCTGCTAGTATAGGCGGTATAGTAGCAAACAATTCAAGCGGTATGTGTTGTGGAACTATGCAAAATAGCTACCAATGTATAAAAGATATAAAAGTGGTGCTTGATGATGGGTTTTTGCTTGATACAAGCGATGATATTAGTAAAGATAAGTTTTTAAAAACCCATAAAGATATGGTAGATGAAATTTTAGCTTTAAAAGAAGAGATTATAAAAGATAATGAGCTTAAAACGCTTATTAAAAATAAGTTTAAAATCAAAAACACAACAGGCTATAGTTTAAATGCTTTTGTTGATTATGATGATGTTTTTGAGATTATAAAACATATCATGGTGGGTAGCGAGGGGACTTTGGGTTGTATTGTTGAAACTACTTTAAAAAGCGTTAAAGACTATAAATACTATGCTAGTGCTTTGCTTATTTATAATGATTATAAAAGTGCTTGTGAAGTTATAACAAATCTTGCAACACATAAAGATATCATTTTAAGTGCTGAGTTTATGGACTATCCATCAACAAAAAGTGTTTTTGGTATGAAAGGTGTGAGCGAAGATATAAAGGTGGCTAAAGAAGGCAATGGTTTGATACTTCTTAAAACAGGAGCGGATAAACTAGATGAGCTAGAAAAAAACATTAGCATTATAAAAGATAAAATATCTATCAAAAAAGATGAAGCGGTGCTAGAAAAATTTAGTACCAATGAAAGCGAGATAGCTTCATGGTGGGCTGCTAGAAGTGGGCTTTTGCCGATAGTTGCTGGTGGAAGAGATAAAGGAACAGCGGTTATTACGGAAGATTTTTGTTTTAAGATTGAAGATTTGGCTGAAGGTATAACTAAGCTTAGCGATATTATAAAAAAGCATGGTTTTGATGATTGTGGAAGTATAGCTGGACACGCACTAGAGGGCAATCTTCACTTTATATTAACACCTAATTTAAAAGATGAAAAAGTGCTAAATTCTTTTTATGCACTTTTAGATGATTGTGTAAAAACCATAGTTGGTTATCAAGGTAGCCTAAAAGCTGAGCATGGAACAGGTAGGATTATAGCACCATTTATCATAGATGAGTGGGGAGAAAAAGCTTACAAAATAAAAGAAAAAATTAAAAATATCTTTGATAAAAATGGAATTTTCAACAAAGATGTAATAATCTCAAAAGATAAATCAATACATAAAAAAAATATCAAACAAAGAAGCGTTATAGACGGGATTTGGGATAGTTGTATAGAGTGTGGTTTTTGTGAGAAAAACTGCCCTAGCAACAATGCTTATAGCTTAAGCCCTAGACATAGAATTGTGCTTAAAAAACTTATCCAAAAATCAAAAGATGATAATAGTTTTGCTCTTTTAAAAGAGTATGAAAAAGGATATAAAAATTATGCGATAAGAGATTGTGCTACTTGTCATATGTGTGCTAGTTTGTGTCCGATTGGGCTTGATGTAGGAAATATGATAAATGAAGATAAAAAATCATCATCTAATAAAATAGCAAGTATTTTTTTACACAACAAATCAACGCTTATAAATGCGGCAAAAGTAGGTCTTAGGGTGGCTAATTTTGCACCAAAGATAACAAAATTTAGCACAAATGTTTTGCATGAAGTTATCAAAACTCCTGTTACAAGGGATTTTTTACCAAATGCAAACACGCATGAGTTTGTGGGTGTAAAGTGCAGCTTTAATGAGTATATTTTATATTTTACAACCTGTATAAATCGTGGCTTTAAGCCTAGCGTTAAGATGTTTTATACTAAAAATATACAAGAAGCAGTAGAAAGCCTTTGTAAAAAAGCAAATATAAACTTAGTGTATCCAAAGGATATTAAAAATATGTGTTGTGGTAAGGCTTATATGGATTATGAAGAGCTAAAAAACGAAAACCTAACAAAAATCAAAACCATACTAGATAATGAAATAAAATCCATAAAAACTATAGATGATAAAGCTAGGGTTAGGATTTTGCTAGACCATGGAGCGTGTTCTAGCTATCTTAAATCTTGTCTTAGTGAGTATGAGATTTTAGATAGTATAGAGTTTGCTTATGATGTTTTGCCTAAGCTTAAGATAGATAAAAAAGATGGAGTTTTTGGTGTATATACAATGTGTGCTACAAAAAAACTAGGGCTTGATAAAATGATGAGCGAAGTGGTAAAAGCTTGTGTAGAAAATATAAGCGAAGATACAAAAACAGCTTGTTGTGGTTTTGCTGGATATAAAGGATTTTTTAATCCTAAGTTAAATATCGGTGCTTTAAGTGGGTTTAAAAGGTTTTATGAAAAAGAAAATATAATCATGGGATTTTCAAACTCTAGCACTTGTGAGATAGGGCTTAGTGATACTACAAAAGTTCCTTGGCAAAGTGTTTTATATTTGCTTGATGAATGCTCAACAAGTAGCTTAAATAAAAAC
>CAZYDK010000053.1:0-6625 GCA_964646025.1 uncultured Campylobacteraceae bacterium
TATAGGTTATATTTTTACTAATATTTATCCATAATTTTGTAAAAAATCTGTTTTAAGGTTTAATTTTTATCATCAATTTTTTTTCATAATTTATAATTTTGATTGTTTGGTTAAATATTTTTGCTTTAAGTTGCCACGGCAAAATTTATTCTATAGATAAATTTTATTTTGCTGTTTTCCTGAAATTTCTTTTGATTATTCTATAGGTAAAATTATCTCTCTTATCCTAATGAAATTTTTTATTTATTATTCTATAGATTATATTTTTACTGATGTTTATTTATAATTTTGTAAAAATAAATAAAAGTGTTTGAAATTATCTGTTATTTTTTTTGAAGATTTATGATTTTTTGTAGCTATTATAAAAATACTTTAAAATTTGTTTAAAATAAATTATGGAGTTTAAAGCTTGTAAAATACAAGCTTTAAATTTTATTAAAACATACTTTCATCTCTGTTTGTTTTATTTTTTGGGCTAGATAGTTTTAGACCACCTAGCATATGAAAATGTAAGTGAAATATTTCCTGACCGCTATCACGACCGCAGTTTGTTAAAAGCCTATATCCGCTTTTATCAAGTCCCATAACTTTTGCTACCTCATGGATAAAATCAGTCATTTTAGACATCGTTTCTCCATCAACTTCGCTAAAATCTTTAAAGAATTTTTTTGGAATTATAAGAATATGCACTGGAGCTTGCGGGTTTATATCATGAAATGCTAAAAAGTCATTGCTTTCTAAAACTTTACTAGAAGGTATTTCTCCGTCAATTATTTTTTCAAAAACATTTTTTTCTCTCATAGCTTCTCCTTAAAATAAATATTTTATAGATTATATCTTATGAAGTGTAAAAAATGCGTATTTTATAAGCTTTTTATATAATTTTTATTAAACTTTCTTAAATTTCACACAAGGTTTTATTTTGGAAAATTTATTATCTAGTATAAAAAATGCAAAGTCTTTAGAAGAGCTTGAAGCTTTGCGTGTTGGTGTTTTGGGTAAAAAAGGTGTTTTGACTTCTGAGTTTGCAAAACTAAAAGATATGAATGCAGATGAGAAAAAATCATTTGCAGCTTCGCTAAATCAAAAAAAATCAGAATTTGAAAAGGCTATAAGTGAGCGTGAAAGCTTTTTAAATGAAATAGCTATTGATGAGTCTATGAAAAAAGACGCTTTTGACATCAGTAACTTTGATGCTAGAGCTACAACAGGAGCGCTTCATCCTGTAAATGATATGATGGATAAGATTATAGAATACTTTTTAAAGCTAAACTTTAGTTTAGAAAAAGGACCGCTTATAGAAGATGATTTTCATAACTTTGAAGCTTTAAACTTGCCAAAATCCCACCCAGCAAGGGATATGCAAGATACTTTTTATTTTGGCGATGGAAGATTGCTTAGAACTCAAACAAGCCCAGTTCAAATAAGAACTATGTTAAGCCAAAAACCACCGATTAGAATGATAGCCCCAGGTGCTGTTTTTAGGCGTGATTTTGATATAACTCATACGCCTATGTTTCATCAGATAGAAATGCTTGTCGTTGATGGAAAAGATAAGGTAAGTTTTGCAAATCTAAAATATATGCTAGAAACATTTTTAAAATACATTTTTGGTGATGTAAAAGTTCGTTTTAGACCTAGCTTTTTCCCATTTACTGAGCCTAGTGCAGAAGTTGATATAGGGTGTGTTTTTTGTGGTGGAAACGGATGTAGGGTTTGTAAGGATACTGGATTTTTAGAAGTTATGGGGTGCGGGGTTGTTGACCCTAATGTTTATGAATCAGTAGGATATAAAAATGTAAGCGGATATGCTTTTGGGCTTGGTGTTGAAAGATTTGCTATGCTTTATCATAAGATACCAGACCTTAGGTCGCTTTTTGAGGGGGATTTAAGATTGTTGGAGCAGTTTAAATGATAGTTAGTAGAAGTTTTTTATCAAATTTTATTGATATTAGTGAGATTAGCACAGATAATATAGTAAAAACTCTAAATAGCATAGGTTTAGAAGTTGATGGTGTTAAAAAAATAAATGTTCCATCAAGAGTTGTTGTTGGCTATGTAGAAGAAAAGCAAAAGCATGAAAACTCAGACAAGCTTAGTGTTTGCAAGGTAAATGTAGGGGAGCAAAATGGCGGGGTGCTACAAATTGTTTGCGGTGCAAAAAATGTTGATGCAAAACAATTTGTAGCTGTTGCATTAGAAGGTGCAAAAATCGGAGAGTTAGTTATAAAACCTACTGTTTTGCGTGGTGTGGATAGCTTTGGTATGATATGCTCATCTTCTGAATTAGGACTTGCTAAGATAAATGAAGGAATAATGATTTTAGACGAAAGTATCGGAAAACTTGAGATTGGAAAGGCTTTAAGTGAGTATGATATTTTTAATGATGATTTGATAGAAGTTGATATCACGCCTAATCGTGGGGATTGTTTGTCTGTTCGTGGTATAGCTAGAGATTTATCTGCTAGTTTTGGCATAAATATGAAAGAGCAAAAAACATACAGTGATAGTGAAAACACTCTTGGTATCGGCAGAGCTCTTAGTTTGCATATAGATGATAATGTAGAATGTAGCTTTATATATAAAGTTTTAGAATTAAAAGAAAGTTTTAAAACAAATCTTAAAACAATGTTAAGACTAGCCTACATAGAAAAACTAGACACTTGCGATATAAAAAATCTTATCAATTACACAACATATGCAACTGGTGTTTTATTTAATGCTTATGATTTTAAGAAGCTAAGCGGTGAAGAAAAAATCACTTTAGATATAAAATCATTAGAAAATAAAGAATGTGTTGTTAAATATAACAATGAGATTTTAAGTGTTGTTGGTATCAATCAAAACGATTTTGCAAAAGTAGATGAGAGCTCAAGTTTAGTTATAATAGAAGCAAACTACACCCACCCAGACATCATAGCAAATTCACATCAAAACTATAAGAAAAAAGATATTTACAATAGTTTTAGAGGTAGTGAGCCAAAACTAAGTTTAGGGATTGATTATTTATGCTCTTTGATAGATGAAAAAGATGCGATGATATATACAGGCATACAACAATATCAAAAAGAAACAGAGCAAACAATTATAAGCTTTACATCTTCTGATGTTTCATCTTGCATAGGTGTGGAGCTTGAAAAAAATGAGATAGTTAAGATACTTAAAGGTCTAAATTTTGAAATAAGTGTAACTAGTGAGCTAATAAATGCAAAAGTTCCAAAATATCGCCACGATATAGCAAACACTCAAGATATATGCGAAGAGATAATTAGAATGATAGGTATTGACAATATCCCTTCAAAACCACTTATTTTTAGTGAGAAAAATAGAGAGAATGATTGTTTAAGGGATTATTATAAGTTAAAAGAAATTAGAAAAAAAGCAGCTTATAAAGGGTATTTTGAAAGCATACATTATGTTATGGATAACGAAGAAGATTTGAAGCTTTTTGAGTTACCTTTACCAAACATAAAGCTTTTAAATCCTATCACAGCGGAGTTAAATACTCTTAGAAATACTCTTTTAAGTCATTTGTTTAAAGCTACTTCAAACAACATCAAAAACTTTAAAAAATCCATTAAACTTTTTGAATGCGGTAGTGTTTTTGATGAAAATGCAAATGAAAAAAGTCATTTTGCGATGATTTGCAGTGGGTTTTATGAAATGCCTAGCATTAAAAACCACGCAAAACCACAAATGATTGATTTTTATTCATTTTTACAGGATTTAAAAAATATCATTGGTGAGTTTGATTTAGAAAAATCAAATCATAGCTATCTAAGCCCATATGAGCAAGCAAATGTTATAAAAGATGGTTGTGTGATAGGGTGTATTGGTAGAGTTCATGCAAAGCTTGAAGAAAAGTTTGACCTTTTTAAAACTTTTGTTTGCGAGATTGATACAACTAAGCTTTTAGCTATTAAAAAAGAAGCAAAACCATACTTTAATACACCTATGTCTAGTAGGGATTTAAGTATCATAGCACCAAAAACATTAGGATATAAAGCTATAAAAAATGCTATTAGTGAGCTAAATATAGGCATTTTAAAAGACTTTAGTTTGGTTGATATTTATTTTGATGAAAAACTTCAAGATAATGTTAGTTTAACGATTAGCTTTATTTTCCAAGATGATAAAACTTTAGAAGATAGTGATATAAATAACGCTATTGATAGTATTTTAAATATGCTAGAGCAAAAATTTGGGGTTGGAATTAGAAAATGATAATTAAACCGCTTTTAAAACCTTTTGATAAAAGCTATGAAAACATAGCAAGTGATAAGTCTATATCTCACCGCTTTGCTATGCTTTCTATGTTAAGTGATAAGCCAAGTTATGCTAAAAATTATCTTTTAGCAAACGACACTCTTGATAGCCTTAAAATCATTGAAAAATTAGGGCAAGAAGTAGTGATTAATGGTAGCGATATTACTATAAATCCAAAGCCTATCAAAAATCCAAAAGATGAGCTTTATTGTGGAAACTCAGGCACATCTATGCGTATTTTTATGGGGCTTTTAAGTGGGGTTAATGGTGGGGAGTTTGTTTTAAATGGCGATGAGTATTTAAATGCTAGACCTATGAAAAGAGTTATCGCTCCACTTAGTAAATGTGGCGCTAAAATAGATGCTACTATTAAAGATGGCGAGTTTTACGCACCACTTAAGATTTATGGTAAAAAGCTAGACTTTTTTGAGTATGAAGATAAATTAGGTTCAGCACAGGTTAAAAGTGCTCTTATTTTAGCGTCTTTGCAAGGTAGTGGTTCTATCATCAAAGAAGGTAAAAAAAGTAGAAACCATACAGAAAATATGCTAAAAAGTATGGGAGCAAACATAAGCATAAATGAAAATATCATAGAAGTAAAACCTATGCAAAAGCCACTAAATCCACTTGATATTCATATACCAAACGACCCGTCATCTGCGTTTTTTTTCGCAGTGGCGGCTGCCATTATAAAAGGTAGCAAGGTTAAGTTTTCAAATATGCTTTTAAACCCTACAAGAATAAAAGCTTATGAGGTTTTAAAGCTTATGGGAGCAAAGGTTGAAATCACTCAAAAAAGCATTAGCGGTGGAGAGATGATAGGCGATATCATAGTAGAGCATGATAAGTTAAACGCTGTAAATGTAGAAGAAGACATAGCAAGTTTGATAGATGAGTTACCAGCTTTAAGTATAGCATTTGCTTTTGCTAAAGGTAAAAGTATTGTAAAAAATGCAAAAGAACTTAGGGTAAAAGAAACAGATAGGATAAAAGCTGTTGTAGAAAATCTAAAGGCTTTAGGCGTTGAATGCGATGAGCTTGAAGATGGTTTTATGATAAATGGCATTAGTGATATCAAAGAGCTTAAAAAGGCTAAGATTAGGTGCTTTGGAGACCATAGGATTGCTATGAGTTTTGCGATTTTTGGACTTGTTAGTGAATGCGAAATAGATGAGCCTGAGTGCGTTAAGACTTCTTTTGCTAATTTTTTTGAGATTTTAGAAGATTTAAGATGATAGTAAAAAGAGCAAAAAGCTTAGGTTTTTGTTTTGGTGTAAAAAAAGCTATAAAACAAGCAGAAAAAACTAAAGACGCCTCAACTATCGGGCCACTTATACACAATAACGAAGAAATCACAAGGCTTCAAAGAGATTTTAATGTAAAAACAATAGAAGGTATAAATGAGCTAACCAATGAGAAAAAAGCTATCATAAGAACTCATGGTATAACTAAAAATGATTTAAAAAGCTTAGAAACCAAAGGCATTGAGATAATAGACGCTACTTGCCCTTTTGTGAAAAAGCCTCAAGAAATAGTAGAAAAAATGAGTAGCGAAGGTTATGAGATAGTCATTTTTGGCGATGCAAATCACCCAGAAGTAAAAGGTATAAAATCATACTCTAGCACAAATGCTTATGTTGTTTTAGAAGAAAAAGAACTTGCGGATATAAAGTTTAAAGGCAAGGTAGCGGTTGTAAGTCAAACTACTAAAAAAGTAGAAAATTTTATGAAAATAGTGAATTTTTTGATGCTTAAAGTAAAAGAAGTTAGGGTGTTTAATACGATTTGTGACGCTACTTTTAAAAATCAAGAAGCGATAAAATCACTATCTTTAACAAGTGATGTGATGATAATAGTGGGTGGTAAAAACTCATCAAACACAAAACAACTTTTCTTAATCGCTCAAAATAACTGTAAAGATAGCTATCATGTAGAAAATGAAGAAGAGCTTCAAAAAGAGTGGTTTATAGGCAAAAATGTATGTGGGATAAGTGCTGGAGCGTCAACGCCTGAGTGGATTATAAAAAAAGTAGAAGATAAAATCCTAAGCTTTGACAAAAGCTATAAAAAAGAGTAATTATCATCAAATTTTAAGCCCAAACAAACGAAATTTGAAATTTTTATATGTGTTTTTATGGGGGGGGGTAGTTTAGGGATATGTTTTGGTTGATTTGCAAAATGTATTTATTGTGATTTTGTTGTTTTAATTTTAAGATTTATTTTGTTTTTTATCTTCGTAAATCTTCGCTAGATTAAATGCTGTGTTGATTGTTTTTAATTAGTGCTAAGTTTTTTGTGCTGATATTTGTTTGAATTTAGGTTTGTTTTTTAGATTTGGTAAATACGGCGTTTTTGCTAA
>CAZYDK010000053.1:6725-8817 GCA_964646025.1 uncultured Campylobacteraceae bacterium
TTTGTTTGAATTTAGGTTTGTTTTTTAGATTTGGTAAATACGGCGTTTTTGCTAAACAAACGAAATTTAAGCGGGTTTGTTAAATTTCGTTTGTTTGGGTGTTTTATCTTGTGTTTAGGTGGCTTGAGTTTTAGAGTTTTTAGTTGATTTTGTTTATGGTTTGAAAAGCTATGAATCAGCTAGGCTAGAGCGTTAAGTATAGACCCGTGTCGCCTTGTGCTAATAATTTTAAATTAGCTAAGCAAATGAAATTTATGTGTTTTTTCAAAAGATAACTAGGTTAGAAAGTCGGTTTTTATGGTATTAGAGCTACAAACTACCGTGATTTTGGCTTTTAAAAATAGTTTTTTATGGTTTAGCTTTTAGGGTTGATGTTTAATTTCGTTTGTTTGGCTTAAATTTGCGTTGCATTTATGTTGTTAAATATATTTTAAACAAACGAAATTTATATAAAGCAAAACAAAAAAAGCTAAGACTTGAAACATTTTTAAAAGTAGCTAAAAAACTACGGTAATTGATTATCTTTATTCTACTCATCAAGCTTTCTACTCTAGCTGATTTAAATGGATAAATCTATACTTACATAAAAAGACTTTTCACTGCTTTTGTTGGTTTTTTGGTTTAATGGATTGAAAGAAGATTTATTGTTAAGCTAGTAAGCTTAACTCTAAACAAACGAAATTTAGTTAAACCATACCCCGCCAACAAATAAGCTATATTTATAGCAAATAAAATAACTAGCTAAACTTTAAATTTCGTTTGTTTTAGTGTTTGTTTTATCGTTATCTTCTAAAAGTTATTTGTGGTGGTAATGTTGGTGTTTATTTACGCTTTTGAAATGTTTTAATTTGATATTTAATTTTGTTTATTTGGGTTTTTTAAGGTGCTTTTAGTTTTGCTAAACAAACGAAATTTAGCTTAAAAATTCCCTAAATTTCGTTTGTTTTGAGTTTTTATAAAATGTATTTTGCTATATCTTTATCAGCTACGATTTTTTCTAGTTTTTCGTCTACTAGCTCTTTTGTTACCTCGTATTTTTGCCCCTTATACTCATCTGCGTCAAAGCTTATATCTTCAAGTAGCTTTTCAATTATAGTATGAAGTCTTCTAGCTCCTATATCTTCTACATTTTCATTTGCATCCGCTGCAAGCTCAGCTATACGCTTAATCGCATCATCATTAAAGCACAGCTCCACACCTTCTGTTTGAAGCAATGCTTGATATTGTTTAAGTAATGAGTTTTTAGGTTTTGTAAGTATCTCATAAAGTTCATTAGCTCCTAAACTATCAAGCTCCACACGAAGTGGCAAACGACCTTGAAGCTCTGGGATTAAATCACTTGGCTTGCTTAGATGAAAAGCTCCAGCTGCTATAAAAAGTATATGGTCTGTTTTTAGCATACCGATTTTGGTATTTACATTTGAGCCTTCAACTATCGGTAGCAAGTCTCTTTGAACACCTTCTTTGCTTGGGTCTTGTCTTGATGAGCTTTGGCTTGAGACAGCGATTTTATCTATCTCATCTATGAAAATGATACCGCTATTTTGAGCTTTTTCTAGTGCAAGTTGTTTTAGATTATCCATATTTAAAACGCTACTACTTGCTTCATTTTTAAGCAATGTTTTTGCATTTTTTACACTAACTTCTTTTTTTACTTTTTTTGTGCTTATGCCGATTACCTTTACCATTTCTTGCATACTTTCAAGCTCTGGTGGTAGGTTTGGAGAGTTTTCAAGTCCGCTTTGCTCTACTTCAATCTCAATGATACTTTCATCTAAATCCCCACGCCTAAGTCTTTCTCTCATTTTTGCTTTTGAGTTTTCCCACTCTGCTTGTTTTTCATCGCTTACACCTTTTGGTAGCGGTGGCATAAGTTTTGATAAGATTTTTTCTTCTATATAGTCATTTACCTTATCTTCGTTTTTTTCTAATTCTTGTTTTTTAACCAAATCAAGCGCGGCATTTGCAAGGTCACGAACCATACTTTCTACATCACGCCCAACAAAACCCACTTCTGTGTATTTACTAGCCTCAACCTTTATAAAAGGTAGTCCCATCATCTTTGCAAGGCGTCTTGCGATTTCTGTTTTAC